>JAJZEQ010000277.1 GCA_021851345.1 Pseudomonadota bacterium | reverse complement strand
ACTCGGGACCCTGAAACACCAATTATTGATGCTTCGCCGTCATTGCGAACGGAGTGAAGCAATCCAGCAAGACAAAGATGCATTGCCGTCATTGCGAATGAAATGAAACAATCCAGTGAGTCAAAGATGCATTTTTTAAACCATCTGGGTTGCCATGCAGGTTTCGCCTCTGCCGCGCTTCGTTCGCAGCTGAAGCCTTGTTGCAATGACAAGGCATCCTGGATTCCAGCTCCTGCACAAACATCAATATTTGATTTAAAAAACCGCAGGTATTTCCTGCGGTTTTTTGTCAGGCGATGAATCGGGATGCCGACTATCGGCGCATCATTGCGCCGTCAGCCATTTCACCAGTCTGTGCACGCGCGGCGAGATCACCAGCACCGAGATGAAGGCGATCGGCCATGCGATCATGAAGCTGCGCGCCCAGTGCAGGAAGAAATCCTGGGAGCCGAAATTGACGACCGTCAATACAAAAGTCACGATGAAAGCGACGATCATCGACATCAGCAGTGAAAATATCGGATGTGCGTGACGGTGATGGATGGTCATATAGCCGGGCAGGCGGTGCTGTCGCCGGCGGTGTTGCGGAAAACGGGTGAAGCCACGGTTCCTCCAGGGATCGGATGCGTCCGATAGCAAGAATACCCTAACGATAAATATCCGTACACCTGAATGGTCGCCCGGGCCGAATTTAAATTCGGGGCATGGAAGTGGCGGCCACCTATGGTCATCTGACCGCGCAGGCAGGCGCTTTGTGCAGCCTGTTCCGGATGCCCAATACCTTACCCGGTTCCGGTCATCCGTTTTTAGTTGGCGGCACTTTGCGGTAAGCTACGCCCTTTCCGATCCATACTAGAGATACAGCACATGGCCCAATACGTAATGTCCATGCTCCGCGTGAGCAAGATCGTTCCACCCAAGCGACAGATCATCAAGGACATCTCCCTCAGTTTCTTCCCCGGCGCGAAGATCGGCCTGCTCGGCCTGAACGGCTCCGGCAAATCCACTGTGCTGCGCATCATGGCCGGCGTGGACAAGGAATACGACGGCGAGGTGCAGCACCTGCCCAACATCAGCATCGGCTACCTGCCGCAGGAACCGGTGCTGAATCCCGACAACACCGTGCGCCAGGAAGTCGAGTCCGCACTGGGTGAGATCATGCAGGCGCAGAAGAAACTCGACGAGGTGTATGCCGCGTATGCTGAAGAGAATGCCGATTTCGACGCGCTGGCCGCCGAACAGGCGCGCCTGGAAAATATCATCGCCGCAGGCGGTGCGGATTCCGAGCACCAGCTCGAGATCGCCGCCGATGCATTGCGCCTGCCGCCGTGGGACGCGGTGATCAAGAATCTTTCCGGCGGCGAGAAGCGCCGCGTCGCGCTGTGCAAGCTGCTGCTGGAAAAGCCCGACATGCTGCTGCTGGACGAGCCGACCAACCACCTCGACGCCGAGTCGGTGGATTGGCTGGAACAATTCCTGGTGCGTTTCCCCGGCACCGTGGTTGCTGTCACGCACGATCGCTACTTCCTCGACAATGCCGCCGAATGGATACTCGAACTTGACCGCGGCCACGGCATCCCGTGGAAGGGCAACTACTCGAGCTGGCTGGAACAGAAGGAAGCGCGCCTCGAACAGGAGAACAAGCAGGTCGATGCGCACATGAAGGCGATGAAGCAGGAGCTGGAATGGGTGCGGCAGAACCCGAAGGGGCGCCAGGCGAAATCCAAGGCGCGTATCGCCCGCTTCGAGGAACTCAATTCGCAGGAGCACCAGAAGCGCAACGAGACGCAGGAGATCTTCATCCCGGTCGGCGAGCGGCTCGGCAACGAGGTCATCGAATTCAACGGCGTGAGCAAAGCCTATGGCGACCGCCTGCTGATCGACAACCTCAGCTTCAAGGTGCCGCCCGGCGCGATCGTCGGCATCATCGGCCCGAACGGCGCGGGCAAGTCCACGCTGTTCAAGCTGATCACCGGCAAAGAAAAACCGGATAGCGGCGAAGTGAAGATCGGCACAACGGTAAAAGTTGCGCACGTCGATCAGGCGCGCGACTCGCTGCAAAATGACAAGACCGTGTTCGACGCGATCTCCGGCGGCAACGACATCCTCACCGTGGGCAAATACGAAACCCCGGCGCGCGCCTACATCGGCCGCTTCAACTTCAAGGGCGGCGACCAGGCCAAGCTCGTCGGCCAGCTTTCCGGCGGCGAACGCGGCCGGTTGCATCTGGCGCAGACACTGATCGCCGGCGGCAATGTGCTGTTGCTGGACGAACCGTCGAACGATCTGGACGTGGAAACCCTGCGCGCGCTGGAAGATGCGTTGCTCGAATTCGCCGGCTGCGTGCTGGTGATCTCGCACGACCGCTGGTTCCTCGACCGCATCGCCACCCACATCCTCGCGGCGGAAGGCGATTCGCACTGGAACTTCTTCGACGGCAACTATCAAGAGTATGAGGCTGATAAACGTAAACGTTTGGGCGAGGAAGGAGCCAAGCCCAAACGGATACGCTACAAACCTATCAGCCGATAAAGATAGAATGATCGGACAAGAAAAAGGCTGGGGGAATAACCAATGACTTGCCCAGTGTCTTTTGCTGGGCTTAGTCAGATGGCTAGTTGTTTCATCAGAAGGCGCGAAGCCCAAGCGAATACGCTACAAACCTATCAGCCGATAAAGTTGCACACCCCCTCTCCCGCCTGCGGGATGAGGGGCTGGGGGAGAGGGAGTGATCGTTCGCCCTGAGCCTGTCGAAGGGTGGGGTTGCTGGTAAACTAGCCGGCAAGGAGAGTGTGCATGCCAACCATCAGCCAGTTTTTCGGGATCGTGATCCAGATGTTCTGGCGGGAGCATGCACCGCCCCATTTTCATGCACTGTATGGCGAATATGAGGCCTTGATTGATATTCGGACACTGGACGTGATCAGGGGTAGTCTGCCGAGACGCGCGCAGGCTCTTGTGCTCGAATGGGCGGCACTGCATCGTGCCGAGTTAATGGAGGATTGGAATCTATGTCAAACGAAACAGTTGCCCAAGAAAATATCGCCGTTGGATTAAGGGCGGCAGCAGTCTGGCGTGTACGCGCTGTTAACGTGCTGCCGGATTATCGACTCTCAATCACGTGCAACGATGGCACAAATGGCATCGTGGATATGGCCGCGCTGGTGAATAGTCCTGATGCCGGGATTTACGCCGCGCTCAAAGATGCTCAGTTGTTTCAGAAGGTCAGCATTGAACTCGGCGCACTTACTTGGCCGAATGGCGCTGACCTCGATCCGTTGTGGACGCATGAGGAAATCAGTAAAAACAAAACGTGGTCTGTCCCCGTTTAGTCCGATCAGGAATACGATGCGGACAAGCGCAAGCGTTTGGGTGAAGAAGGCGCGAAGCCGAAGCGAATTCGGTATAAGCCGATTAGCAGGTGATGGTCTCATTCCCTCTCCCTCCGGGGGAGGGTTAGGGTGGGGGAGAAGTTAGCCACACTACAGCGTCACCACATGGAATAATGACTCATGGAATTTGAAGCTGATCCAGTCAAAGCTGCGCAAAACTTCAAGAAGCATAAAGTCAGCTTCGAAGAAGCGGCTTCCATATTCGGGGATGCAATGGAGCTTACTTTTCCCGATCCCGATCATTCCGTGGGCGAGATGCGCTGGCTGTCGTTTGGTATGTCTGGCAGAGGGCGGGTTCTTGCAGTGATTTACACAGAGCGCCGGGGCAAGATTCGCCTGGTCAGCGCACGAGTAGCAACGAAACATGAAAGGAAAATTTATGAAGAAGACTGATGAAATGCGCGCCGAATATCGTCGCGAAGACCTCGGGAAAGGTGCCCGAGGAAAACATCACGCAGCCTTCCAGAAAGGCAGCAACCTGGTGTTGCTCACTCCCGAATTGGCAAAAATCTTTCCAACCAACGAGGCGGTGAACTCGGCACTAGAATCCTTGGTGGGTGTTGCACGTTCTGCCGTTATTAAAAAACGGGCAGCAAGTGGTACGACCACAAAACGTAGTACTGCCAAAAGTAGTGCAACCAATGCGCGATAAGTAATGTCCCTTGCCGCCCGCTGGTTCCTGGACTGCGTCGCCACGCACATCCTCGCTGGCGTAACCAGCCACTTGGCGCAGATTTCATCGCGCTTACTGGATTGGCTAGTTGTTTTATCAGAAGGCGATTCGCACTGGAACTTCTTCGACGGCAACTATCAGGAATATGAGGCGGGCAAGCGCAAGCGGCTGGGTGATACCAACCACTTGGCAACCGTCGTGTGGTTGCTTAGTGGGATGGCTAGGCGCGAAGCCTAAGCGGATTCGGTGCAAGCCAATTAGTCGGTGATTATGAATTTAATTGGAGCATCTACGGCAGTAGTGAGTTGAGTTATCTCCGTTAGATTTATAGTATCCGTATTTGTGGCTCATAAATTGGAGAAATATATGCAAGCCGAAAACATACAAGAACAGCTTGATAACAATAGACGAAGCGTTGCGTTTGATAGCTACGATATTGCTGTTAGGCAATTGGCAGATATGCTTTCCGAGAAAATGATAGATATTGCGCCAGAATATCAACGCCATTTCAAGTGGAATACTGAGAGGCAGTCGGAGCTTATTGAATCCCTTTTATTGGGTATCCCGGTTCCGAGTTTGTTTATGGCTACCAATAAAGATTCTTCATGGGAAGTGATTGATGGGCTCCAAAGATTAACAACGATTATTAATTTTGTTGGTACAGCCGAGCAGATTTCAAAAATCAATCCCAACACGAAGAAACTTAGGCTCGCAGGATTGGAAAAGCTAAGTGCTATTAACGGCCGAACTTTTGATGAGTTACCTAAGGCAGTGCAAGTTATGTTTTTAACACGTCCCGTTAGGGTGACTGTTCTGAATGATCGCAGTGATTTCGGCGTTCGCTATGACCTGTTCGAACGATTGAATACAGGGGGAATTACTCTCAACCCGCAGGAGATTCGGAATTGCTTATATATTGGTGAATTTAATAATTTCCTAAAAGAGTGTGCCCAAAATCGTAATTTTCGCAACGTGTTAAAACTGCCCGCAGATGTTGAGCGAAGCGGGAGTCTTGAAGAACTTGCACTTAAATTTTTTGCTTACTATGAACAAAGTGAGAAATTTGTTCATAGCGTTGAGGGGTTTTTAAATGAGTACATGAGAGAACAAACTTCTTCATTTACTAATCGAGCAAAACTCAAGAAAATTTTTGACGAAACATTCAGCAAGATTAATCGTTTTTTGCCAAACGGGATTGTTCGTGGAGTAAGAGTTAATACTACGCCAATCGTTCTTTATGAAGCAATCAGTGTGGGTGTAGCAAAGGCGCTTGATGATGGGAAAGTAATTGATGCCGAGAAGCTAATTAGTTTGCTGGACAATCAAAAACTAAAGAAGCTAACAACTGGAGCTACAAATAGCCGAAAAATGCTTTTGGAGCGAATTGAGCTTGTCAAAGAGGGTTGTTGCGAATGACTTTGTCTTCTGCACGTGGAATCGCTTCTGCGCGTTTGAGTGAGTCGCTTATCTATTTGAATTACATTAGTTCAATCGAACCTGATGCAGGCTTGCCAGTACCAATCGACTTTAAAGTAATGAAGGGGCTTTTCTTTGTTCTTCTGTATGGCGCATTAGAAAAGTCAGCCACTGAAACTGTTCAGTTATTGTTGACGCAAATTAAATCTTTAGAACCTAAAAACGATCACGTCACCATTCGTTTTAACGTGATTTCAATGTCAAGGAAATGGAAGTCAATAAAGGATAAAGGCTATAAGGGGGCTTTCGCTCAAATGACCGACTTTTTCTCTGCTTTGGAATCTAATGATTATCTTGGTATTGACGAGACGCTATTCTCAGATTTAATGCAAAACATATGGGCCAATACTATTGATGAAGTAGTTGGTGCATTTGGCATGTCTGGATTCACCCTCACGTTAGCAGAGCGCGTACTACTTGATGAATTGGTTAATAATCGTAATGCAATTGCACACGGAAGAGAAAGTGCTGCTTCAGTTGGGGAAAGATATCGGTGTGATGAATTGAGAAAGCGACATGGTGACATTCAAACCCTAATTGATAACTTTATCGATAGGCTTGAAATATATTTTGATACGCGAGAGTTTGTGCAGCCTGCTGCCCAAGCCCATTACCCCGCGTAACAATAGGAGACAGACCCTGAGGTTTCCCCGCATTTTACCCTGCTCCCGCACAAGCGTAGGCAGCTAGCTAGCCCAATTTCAGGAACAATCAGGGCAGACCACGGTTTCTGGTTCAAACTTCAACACTTGCATTTTTGCGGCCCTGCTGTAAACTAACCAGTGTTAGTTCACTACGAGGTTACTATGCTTACCGTCAATATTCACGATGCAAAAACCCAGCTTTCCAAGCTGGTAGAACTGGCCGCGCAAGGCGAGGCCTTCATTATCGCCAAGGCGGGCAAGCCGATGGTGAAGGTGATTCCGTTGGGCAAAGCTGAGGTGGGTACGGCCACGCGCCTGGGCTTCATGGCGGGAGAGTTTTCCGTGCCGGACGATTTCGACCAGATGGGCGGAGGCGAGATCGAGAGCCTGTTTGCGGGGCGCAAGGCTTGAACCTGCTGCTCGACACTCACTTGTTGTTGTGGGCGGCAAGCGAGCCGCAGCGCCTCTCGGCCAAGGCGCGAGCCTTGCTGCTGGATTCTGCAAACCAACTTGTTTTCAGTTCTGCCAGCCTGTGGGAGATCAGCATCAAGAACGGGCTTGAGCGCTCGGACTTCAATGTTGACCCGCGCCGCCTGTGGCGCATGCTGCTGGTCAACGGCTACCGCGAGTTGCCCGTCACCAGCGAACACACCGTCGCCCTGGCTGATCTCCCTCCTCTGCACAAAGATCCGTTTGACCGTATCCTCGTGGCGCAGGCGCGCGTGGAGGGACTGACGTTACTTACGGCGGACAAGGCAGTGGCGAAGTATGGCGATGGGGTGAAGAAAATATAAGCTCAAGTTCTGTGGAGAAAAAGCAATGAGCAAGCGAGCCAAACAAAAATTGAGACCTCAGGGACGGAGCCCAATTAATATAAAAGAATGGTGCTCCGTCCGTCTAATTTCGTTTAATTTGATGGCCAACAACTGAAATTGTTTGAACCTGACCTATTTTGAACTTGGGGTCGGCAACAGGCGATCGTACTCTTTCTTTACCACCCCGTAACATTCGCACACCTGCATTTCAAGCTTGGATCGATCCAGCACCTTGATGATGCCGCGCGAGTATGTAATCAATCCATCTTTTTGCAACTTGCCAGCAGCCATTGTCACGCTCTCTCGGCGCACACCCAATAAGTTCGAAATCAATTCCTGCGTTACAACCAGCTTATTATCATGCATTCTGTCCAGGCTCATCAACAGCCAGCGGCAAAGTTGTTGGTCCAGTGAATGGTGCTGGTTGCACACCGCAGTTTGAGACGTCTGGCTAATCAATGCCTGGGTATAAAGCAGCGCCAGGTGTTGTAGCTGCCCCCCCAGTGCGAATTCCCGTTTCATGATTTTCCTGCTGAGCCGGTAGGCGTAGCCTGCGCTCTGAACTTCCGTGCTGCTCGGCATGCTCTCGCCCCCCATAAAAATGGAAACGCCGACCAGCCCCTCGTTCCCTACGAGCGCAATTTCACTCGATGCACCGTTTTCCAATTCGTATATCAATGAGACGATGCCGGCGGTAGGGAAATGCAGGAAATTCACATGGTCTCCCGATTCGGACATCGTCCATCCCAGTGGCATCGGTATGAATTCCAGGTCTGGCAGAATTCGCTCGTAATCCGGCGCAGGAAGGGATGCAAGTATCCGATTTTGTTTCGGATCGTGGGGCGCTGTTTCCTTTAGTGTTGACATGCCTGAGTTTCCAGAAAGTTTATGACTGGTTAAATGCGCGTAATGCCCGATTGTGTTCCAGTCGGCATTCCAAAATATATTAGAGTGTGTGTATTTATAACGCAATTTTGCCGGCATTTATGTTCGCTAGCGTACATAGGACGATACGATGCGTTTTTGGAATAATTGAATAATCGGGGGCAGGCCAAGATTTCTGATCAAACTAATGAACGACACTTTGTTTGTATAAACTCAAACTCACCAGGCAAAGAATCAAAAGGAGAATAGTTCACGTAGGGCGCAATCGTTATTGCGACGAATGCAGTTGAACGCAATGGGTGGGCTTCGAAATGGTTCCGGGATGCCACGAGGGAAATGAAGAAGATCAATGCGGACAGGTTGCGCGCCATAGTTTACGATGCGCGAACCCGGTTGCAGCAAGTGCAGCTCTACGACGGTCGCGTCGGCGAGAATAATAATTACAGGTGATACTTTCGCTCAATGTGCTTTTCCGCATCTGTTAGCTATAGTGCCGCTGTCGTGCTGGTGACGACTGGAGTGTATGCCGTCCAGCAGGCTAGGCGGCTGCAGCCCCCATACTGGATGTGGGCGCTCGTGCCTGTCTTCTTTGGTTTACAGCAGGCATTCGAGGGACGGGTATGGCAGGAACTCAGTGCGGGGAATGCCGGTGCAGCGGTATCCTTTGCACTGGGGTTTCACTTCTTCTCGCATTTCCTGTGGTTGTGGTGGTTTCCGCTCTGCTGCTACCTTGTCGAGCCCGGCCAAACCGGCAAGCTCGAAAAGCTGCGCAAGAGGGTCATGGGCGGCTGCGCCATTTTCGGCGCTTTCGCTGGCACGCTGGTCTATTCTGTCATGGTCTTCCATCCCGAGTGGATGACGGTTGGGGTGAGAGAACATTCCATCCTCTATGAATTTTCCGTTTCCTTTCGCAGCCCCATCCACATACCGATCAACGCGGCTGCGCTCTATGCCCTGACCATCCTTATACCGCTGTTCATTTCCAGCCACAGGCTGATCAGGATATTCGGGGGGCTGGTTGCCTTGTCTATGGTGTTGGCATCGGCGGCCTATAGCTATGCCTACGTCTCTGTCTGGTGCTTCTTCGCTGCCGTGCTCTCGCTCTATCTCGTCTTCATGATTCGCCATTTTGTTGGAACAATCGGGGATAGACCACGGTTTCTCGCAGGTTAAAGGTGTCAGCATCGCAATACTTTTCTGAGATGGTCAGATGAACGAGTACCGGTAATACAATTGCGAGGCCTACCCCTTTACTTCCTCATTTTGCTATTCGCTAAAATTAATGGTGGTCAATACGGTCAAGCGCATTCTTGAAACCGGCAACGGTTCGATCGACATTCTGCAATTTTTCAAGGCCGAACAAACCCAGCCTGAATGTCCGGAAGTCGGGCCCTTCATCACATTGCAGCGGCACTCCCGCAGCGATCTGCAATCCCTTCTGGAGAAACTTCTTGCCGTTCTGAATGTCGGGGTCGGAGGTGTAGCTCACCACGACCCCCGGTGATTGAAAGCCCGGCGCCGCAACGGACATGAAGTTTTTCGATTCAAGCAAGGCGCGCATTTTTTTGCCCAGATCGATCTGTTTTTCCCTGGTTGCCGGAAAGCCGAGCGCCTGCGTTTCCTTCATGTTGTCGCGCAGGGTTTTTAATGCATCCGTCGGCATGGTCGCGTGATAAAGGTGGCCGCCGTTTTCGTAAGCCTCGATGATCTGCAGCCATTTTTTCAGGTCCATCGCAAAGCTGCTGCTTTGGGTGTGGTCGATTTTCTCGCGGGCGCGTTCGCCCAGGGCTATCATTGCGCAGCACGGTGAACTGCTCCATCCTTTTTGCGGGGCCGAGATCAGCACGTCGACGTTGCATTTTTTCATGTCGACCCACATTGCCCCCGAAGCGATACAGTCGAGAACGAATATTCCGTTGACAGATTCAACCGCTGCGCCGATCGCCTGCACATAGTCGTCCGGCAGAATGATCCCGGAGGATGTTTCAACATGGGGAACAAATACGACCGCCGGCTTTTCCTTTTTTATGAAGGCGACAACTTCTCCGACCGGGGGCGGTGCGAAGCTGCCTGTGGCGGAGCTGTCGACCTGCCTTGCCTTAAGCACATGGGCATCCTTCGTGATGTTTCCCATTTCCAGTATCTGGGTCCAGCGATAACTGAACCAGCCATTGCGAATGATCAGACATTTTTGATCCTGCGCGAATTGGCGCGCAACCGATTCCATGCCGAATGTGCCGCTGCCGGGAACGATGATCGCGGAGCGGGCGTTGTAAGCCTCCTTGAAAACAGCAGATATGTCTTTGACAATCTGCTGGAATTGTTTGGACATGTGGTTCAGGGATCGGTCGGTATAAACAACCGAAAATTCAAGCAATCCATCGGGATCAACGTTGGGGAGTAAACCGGGCATGACATTTCCTCTGCTAGTTATAGTTTCGATTCAAATATGCAAGCAATGGATGTGAACAGACTCCATTGATCGCGTTAATATTTGCGTGTGCCAGCTCAAGCCGGGCTTATCCTATTCGGGCAATCTGTCGCGCAATACATCGCGATCAAACCACCATTTGTCTCCGACGATGGTATCCACGACCAGTCCCATGCGCGGCAGGAACATTTGCGGGTCGCGCAGCTCCAGCTTGTCCAGCCACAGGTTCATCGCATTCTGGTCCTGAACACGGCTGTGGCGTTTGGCCACCATCGCAATGAGATTGTCGGCAAGGAAACCCAGGCTCTCATGCTTGTCGTCCTCCGCGCGCAGATCGACCACATAGCGCCCGGTGATCGCCGCCACCGCGGCACCGTCCGAATCATCCGGCATTGCGTCGATCGCATGGACCAGCATCGCCACCGTCAGTTCCGGATCGACCGGAAAGGTAATGGCAAGCCAGATGCCCATGCCCAGCACCGCGATGGAATCTGCATGGCCGGCCTGATAAAGCACGTCGCACGCCTCGACGGCATCCTGCCATGAGCCTTGTTGCATGGATATTGCAAATGCCTCGCGTGCGATATCCCATGCCTCTTTCTTGCGTTCCAGCGTGTTCAGAATTTCGGCGATGTCCATTTGCAGCCGGGCGCGCAGCAAATGGTCGAAGTCAGCCAGCGTGCCGAGCTGCTGTATTTTTTCCGTCAGCTGCATTTTCAGCCCGGTTATTTCCTCCGCTGTCAGGCCGTCATTCGCGTCCTTGATCAGTGAGCCAACGTTGATAAATTGTTCGGTCATGCGTTTGCCTGAATTGGATTTATGGATGGCGTCAGCAGAATTGCGCGGTCCTTTGAAATTGTGTGGCCGGGGAAATTGTGTGACCGGGCTTCACGGGATGATAACAGGTTGAATCTCGGTAGGACAATCGGGAACACTTGTCCAATGACTGATTATTAATACTTCCATGATTCACGACACCCTCGCCGTCATTGCGAACGAAGTGAAGCAATCCAGCAAGACCAAAATGCATTTTTTTAAACCGGGCGGGACAGGGACGGAGCCCGAATAAAGCCAAACCCTCACAGGCATTCAATCGGGCGCGGCGCGTCCGGCCGGTGAGCCGCCAACCACTGGTTTAAGGATATTGCCTGCGGCAGGCGGTATGATGCTGGCCCCGGCTTGCCTGACGATCGCAGCGGCGGATTTTTTTTCGTTATCGCGTTAAGATGATGCCCTTCGTGAATGGGGTTTATGTGGCAGCAGTTCTGGTTCGACGGCAGACATGGAAAGGAGCACCTTGAAATGAGCAATAAAGCAGACTACAGACTGATCGGCAAATCATCGGTATGTTCGGAAATTAGCGAGGAGGAAGCCAAAATTCTGGCGGAGGTCATGGGCGTGCGCCAGCTGAAGGATGGCGAACTGATCGTCAGCGAGGGCGAGGCCGATCAGACCCTGTACATTCTTGCCTCCGGCAAGGTCGGCGTCATTAGTGCCACCCCTGACGGCACGCAGAACCTTGTGCACACCATGACAGCGGGCGAATGCGCCGGCACCCGCGCGTTTGTCGACCGCTCACCGCGCAAGGCGACCCTGCGTGCGGTCGGCGATGCCACGGTCTACATGCTCACCCCGGCGGCATTCGATACCGTGGTGGATGCGCACCCGCGCCTGGCTTACAAGGTGATGCGCGCGCTGTTCCGCGTCACGCACGCGAATCTGATGCGGATGAACCAGGAAACCCAGCAGCTTTCCAATTACATCAACAAGACGCAGGGTCGATATTGAATCGCCGGGAAATATAAAATAGGGGCAGGCCGCGGTTTTAGCCCGGGCTGATATCCGATTGTTGTAAACAGTCTGGCAGCATTTCCAGAAGTCACGATGAATACAAACCAGGGAGTTCAAACATGTTAACGAAACATTTTCGCCTCGCCATCCTTGTAGCACTGGCCCTCGCGCCGTTCGGCGTTAGCCATGCAGCAGATATGGAGACTTATTGCCGGCTCAGGGGCGGGTCGCTGGTGCAGCTTCCCGCAGAGGCATGCGCCACGGAAGGGGGAACCCTGGTGAGCGCAGAGCTTGCCCCGGCAGGCGCGCTTGCTCCGGCGACTGCCCCCGCCGTTGCACCAGCCCCGGCTGCCTTGGCGCCCGCGCCTGCGATTCAACCGTCCGGCAATCTTACGCTCGATCAGGCAGAGCAACTGGTTGTGGATATATTGGACAAGGCTGTTGTGCCCGCGACTCCTTCGAGGAAGCCGGAGGGCATAGTAAGGACCGCAAAATTCGACGACTGCCGCCTGCTTGTCGAGGAGCAATTGCATATCGACTTCGGCAACATGATTACCTCGCGGAAGGATTTCAAGATCGATTCCGCAATCGATTTCCGGAAGATCACCCGCAAGTCGTTCGGCACTATGGGAGAGGTGTCTTCCAGGGCTGGGGATCTCAGCGGGGTGGCGGTCTATTTTGAAAAGCCCAAGCGCGAAGGCGGCAACAGCATTTCGATTTCGGTGCTGCTCGGGATCAAGGGCAAGTACACAAAATATCAATCAGAAGGGGATTCTGCCTCCCTGTCGGGACCCAGCGATTATTACTGGATAGTGAACGGGTATGGATATCCGATAGACGTCGTGAATAATGTCACCGAAGTCTATGACACCGACACGATCAGGGCGCTTTACATCGTCGGTACACAGGACGACGCGGCACAGCTGATGGGTGCGCTGGAAAAAGTCCACACGATGTGCAGGTCGCAGTAGGTGAAAACCGGCCGGCAAAAAAATCAGAGTAGTCGGCAGCGCAATGATTCCGGGATGCCGCAGGACATGGAGGGCGCCGGAGCTGATTCCCCTTTCAGCCGGTTCATGTTTCTGGAAAATGATCCCACCCCGGCAGCTTTGCGCTGTATAAGCTGGCCAGATGGTGATGCCATCGATAAATATTTTCATCCGCATGGTTTCTGCCTGATGCCATGAACCTGGACCCGCGCACGCTGCTGTTTTCGCTGATCCTGACCTGCGGCTTGTCGGTGCTGGGCATGTTCGTTGCCGCCACTTGCCGGAGCGGCGGCAGAACGCGCGATGGCATGGGCAAATGGGCGGCGGCAGATCG
>JAJZEQ010000142.1 GCA_021851345.1 Pseudomonadota bacterium | reverse complement strand
GGCCAGCACGAAGGCGAGCAGCGTCAGCAGATTGATCGAAAAACCCAGGGCCAGCATGATGGTGAAGGTTCCGATCAGCGACAGCGGGATCGCGATCACCGGAATCAGCACCGAACGCGGCGAACCGATAAAAGCGAACACCACCAGCGTGATCACCAGCAGCGATTCAGACAGGGTCTTGATCACCTCGTGGATGGAGCTGTTCACGAAGCGGGTGGAATCGTAGACGACCTTGCCCTCGATGCCCTGCGGAAGCTGCGCCTGAATATCCGGCATCACCTCGCGCACCCCTTTGACCACATCCAGCAGATTGGCGGCAGGCGCCACCTGGATACCGATATACACCGCGCTGTTGCCGTCGAATGCAACCCCGGAGTCATAGTCTTCCGCACCCAGCGTCACCTTGGCGACATCCTGCAAACGCACCATGGCATTGCCAGATTGCTTGATCACCAGGTTGCGGAATTCCTCCACCGAATGCAGATTGGTGGACGCATCCAGATTGACCTGCACCATCAGCCCCTTGGTGTTGCCGATGCCGGACAGGAAATCATTCTGCGCCAGCGCCGTGTTGACGTCATTCGCTGTCAAGCCATAGGCCGCCAGTTTTTTCGGGTCCAGCCAGGCGCGCAGCGCGAAGTTCTTCGCACCGATCATTTCGGCGGTCTGCACCCCGTTCACCGCCTGCAGCCTGGGCTGCACCACGCGCAGCAGGTAATCGGTGATGTAATTGGACGGCAGCACCTTGCTGGAGAACCCGATATACATCGCATCCAGGGTCTGGCCGATACTGATGGTCATGACCGGTTTTTGCGTCTGCGGGGGCAACTGGTTGAGCACAGAACTGATCTGCGCGTTCATCTCGGTGAGCGCCTTGTCCGAATCGTAATTCAGCTTCAGCGTCACGGTGATGATGCTGCTGCTGTTGGTGCTGGTTGAATTCATGTAATCGATGCCGTTGACCTGTGCGATCGCATTTTCCAGCGGCGTGGTGATGAAGCCGGCAACCAGCGCAGGGTCGGCGCCGAAATAGGTGGTGCTCACGGTAATGATCGCATTTTGCGTGCGCGGAAACTGCAGCACCGGCAGGATGCCGAACGAGCGCAGCCCGAGCACCAGCAGCGCCAGACTGATGACGATGGCCAGCACCGGCCGCCGGATGAAAAGATCGGTAAATTTCATTGCCGCTGTCCCGTGTTATTCATCCTTGGGCTTTGGATCAGCCTCGTTGCTCGGCTGGATGTCGTTGTTGACCGAAATCAGCGAGCCGTTATGCAGCTTGACCTGCCCTGTGGTCACAACGGTGTCGCCTTCCTTGATTCCCTTGAGCACGGCCACCTGGTCGCCGCGCTTGTCGCCTGTCGTGACGAATACCTGCTTGGCAATGAATTTCGGCTTGCCCTTGTCGTCCGTACCCTGCGCCTCGACCAGATACACGATGTTTCCATAAGGGTTATAGGTGATCGCGGTTTGCGGAAGCGTGATGTAGCGCTGCGTCTTGCCGGTGGCAATGTCCACGGTCGCGTACATGCCGGGCAACAGCTTGTGTTTCGGATTTTTCAGTTCCGCACGCACTTTCACGTTGAGCGTGCCGCTATCCACTTCCGGATTGATCACTGCAATCTTCCCGGTAAACACCTCATCCGGATAGGAGTCGGTCCTGGCGGATATATCCTGCCCTGTGCTGATCATGCCGATATTTTGCTGCGGCACCGAGAAATCCAGGTAAACCGGGTCCAGCGCCTGCAGTGAAACCACGGGGGTGCCGGCATTCAGGTATTGCCCCACACTCACCTGGGTGATGCCGATGCGGCCGGAAAACAGTGCCGGTATAAATTTCTTGTTCACCAGCGCCTGCTGTTCCGATACCGCGGCTGCGGCCTGCATCAGATTCGCCTTGTCCACGTCTACCGCCTGCTGGCTGATCGCCTTGAATTCGAGCTGCTGCTTGTCGCGCTCGTAGGTGATCCTGGCCAGCGCGGAAGCAGCCTGAAGCGAGTGCAGCCTGGCAATATCGTTATCGGCAATGAGCTCCACCAGCACCTTGCCCTTCTTGACGTCCTCGCCCTGCTTGAAATGGAGAGCGGCGACTGTGCCGGATACTTCCGGACTGACCTCGGCGCCGTTTACCGCCCGAAGACTGCCTACCGCCTCCAGCTGGGGCTGCCAATCCTGGTAGCCGACGCTCATGGTTGAAACTATTTGCGGGGCGTTTCCCATCGACGACATGTATTTTTTCATCATGCTCCCCTTGAACGCCTGGAAGCCGAATATGCCGCCGAATACCACTCCGGCCAAAACGAGCATGATTATCATTCGTTTTGTCATTGTAGCTGTCTCCTTATCTGCTGCTGGTTGGTCAAGAAATTCACGGTTTTCCTTCTGCCGATTTCTGGCTCACCGTCACAGCCGCATTGTCGCGGTTCCACCATCCGCCGCCCAACGACTGGAACAATGCGGCGGTATCGGCATAACGGCTGGCCCGGGCCTGAGCCAGTGCAATCCGGGTTTGCTGGTATACCTGCTGCGCGTTGAGCAGCACCTGATAGCTGGCTGCGCCGATACTGTATTGTTTGCGAGCGATGTCGAGACTTTCGCCGGCGGATTGCGCAGCAGCAGTCTGGGCCTGAAAGATATTCGCATCCGACTGCACCGCATCCAGCACATTGGCCACGTCCTGGAAGGCCGACAGCACCACGCTGCGATATTGCGCGGCCGCCGCGTCATAAGCGGCAACCGATGCGCGTTTCTCGTGCAACAGCGTACCCCCGCGGAATATAGGCTGGGCAATATTGGCACCGAGGCTCCACACGCCCGATCCCGCCGAGAACAGGCCGCCGGTGGTGGTGGCCATTGAACCGGCGTTGCCGCTGATGGTGAGTTGCGGCAGCATGTTGGCAGTGGCTATGCCTATCTGGGCGCTGGCCGCATGCAGCATGGACTCCGCCGCACGGATGTCGGGGCGCTGCTCAACCAGCCGGGAAGGCAGGCTGACCGGCAATTCCTGCGGGAGTTGCAGCATTTCAAGATCGAATGCCGCCGCCTCGTTTTCGCTGGGGAAAGAGCCGGCCAGCGTGGCCAATTGATTGCGGATCAGCGCCAGCTGCTTTTCCAGCAGCGGCAGATTGGCGCGGGCCTGCGCCAGCAGGGTTTTTTGCGCCAGCACAGCGGACAGCGCGATCCCGCCCACCT
>JAJZEQ010000293.1 GCA_021851345.1 Pseudomonadota bacterium | reverse complement strand
GTTTTGCGCACAGCACCGCATGCCCCAGGCCCAGCGGCTCGACCTGGCGGATATAGATGCAGTTGATGTGCGAGGGCGTGACTTCGCGCACGATGCGCAACAACTCATCCTTGCCGCGCATCGCCAGCTCTGCTTCCAGCTCGTAGGCCTTGTCGAAATGGTCCTCGATCGAGCGCTTGTTGCGCCCGGTGATGAACACCATGTCGGTGATGCCCGCCGCCACCGCCTCTTCCACCGCATACTGGATCAGCGGCTTGTCCACGATGGGCATCATCTCCTTCGGGCTGACCTTGGTCGCGGGCAGGAAGCGGCTGCCCATGCCGGCGACCGGAAACACGGCCTTGGTGATTCTTTTCATATGCTCTCCAGTAATGCCAAAAACTGTTGTTCATCCAGCACCGCAACGCCCAGTTCGCGCGCCTTGTCCAGCTTGCTGCCGGCCTCGGCGCCGGCCACCACGTAATCGGTCTTTTTCGACACGCTGCCCGCCACTTTCGCGCCCAGCACTTCGAGTTTTTCCTTCGCCTCATCGCGGGCGATGCCGAGTGTACCAGTAAGCACAAAAGTCTTGCCAGCCAATGGCAGGTATTGCTCCGGATCACCTTCGCTTTCCTTGGGCGCCACGCCGCTATCGAGCAAAGCCTGTATCACATCGACGTTATGCTGTTCAGAGAAAAACGCGACGATGCTTTGCGCCACCACCGGCCCGACATCGGCCACCTGTTGCAACTGGTCTTCATCCGCGCGCAGCAGATTTTGCAGCTTGCCGAAATGGCGCGCCAGGTCTTTCGCGGTCGCCTCGCCGACATTGCGTATGCCCAGCGCGTAGATGAAGCGTGCCAGCGTGGTCTGCCTGCTGTGCGCTATCGCGGCCAGCAGATTTTGCGCAGACTTCTCGCCCATGCGATCAAGATTGGCGAGCGTCGCCAGGTCGAGTTTGTAAATGTCGGCAGGCGTATGGACGAGTTGCTGGTCGACCAGTTGCTCCACCAGCTTGTCGCCCAGACCCTCGATGTCCAGCGCGCGGCGGCCGGCGAAGTGCAGCAGGGCCTGCTTGCGCTGGGCCGGACAGAACAGGCCGCCGGTGCAGCGCCAGTTCGCCTCGCCCTCTTCGCGCACGATCGCGCTGCCGCACACCGGGCAATGACCGTGCAGCAGCTTGAACAGGTCGAAACGATCCTCTTCCTTTCGTTCGCCCGGGGGCATCGAAGGGTCGGGCACCACACCCACCACCTCCGGGATCACGTCGCCCGCGCGGCGCACGATCACCGTGTCACCGATGCGCACATCCTTGCGCCGCGTCTCATCCTCGTTGTGCAGCGTGGCGTTGGAAACCGTGGTGCCGCCGACGAACACCGGCTCCAGTTTCGCCACCGGCGTGAGCTTGCCGGTGCGCCCGACCTGAATATCGATGTCGCGCACCACGGTGATCTGCTCTTCCGCCGGAAACTTGTGCGCCACCGCCCAGCGCGGCTCGCGCGAGACGAAACCAAGTTGTGCCTGCAGCGCGAGGCTGTTGACCTTGTACACCACGCCGTCGATATCGAACGGCAACTGGTCGCGCTTCGCGGCGATGTCCCGGTGGAATTCCACCAGTCCCTGCGCGCCGTAATTGAGCCTGCGCTCCCCGTTTACAGGAAATCCCCATGCATCCAACTGGTCCAGTATCTCCTTGTGCGTCTCCGGCTTCCAATCACCCTGCACCTCTCCAAGCCCATAGGCGAAGAACGACAGCGGGCGACGCGCCGCCAGCGCCGGATCGAGCTGGCGTATGCTGCCCGCCGCGCCGTTGCGCGGATTGACCAGCGTCGGCAGGCCGTGTTCACGCTGCCTTTCGTTGTAGCGTTCGAAGTCCGGGCGGGTCATGTAGACCTCGCCGCGCACTTCGACAACACTCGGGTAACTTCCTTCAAATGACAATGGGATCTGGTGGATGGCGTGCCTGACATTCTGGGTCACGTCTTCGCCGGTCTCGCCGTCGCCGCGCGTTGCGGCCTGCACCAGTACACCGCGTTCATAGCGCAGATTGATTGCCAAACCATCGAACTTCAGTTCGCATGCGTATTCGACCGGCGCATCGGAGTCTTTCAGACCCAGTTCCTTGCGCACGCGCGCATCGAAAGCGATTGCGCCTCCGTCGCTGATGTCGGTCTCTGTTCGTATCGACAGCATGGACACGGCATGGCGCACCGGCGCAAAGCCGTCGAGCACGTTGCCGCCGACGCGCTGTGTCGGTGAATCGGGTGTTACGAGATCGGGATGTTGTGCCTCGAGTGCCTGCAATTCGCGGAACAGCTTGTCATATTCCGCATCTGGAATGTCTGGTGCATCCATCACGTAATAGCGATGGTCGTGAAACCTGATCTGCTCGCGCAACTTATGAACGCGGCGGGTTATTTCCTGGTTCGCCATCAGGAAAACAATCTGCGCGCTTGCCTGCTGCCCGGCTCGATACCCCGGGCATGCATTTTCTTTTCAACCTCGCTGATCTGCGCGCGGATCAGCGCCAGGCCGGTATCGCTGAGTGCCACGCGGTGGTCGTCAACCATGCTGACCTGCAATTCCGCGGACAGTATGCGGGCGGCTTCCATCATCCGGTCGAACAGGCTGGCGGGATTCTCCACCCGCGGCACATCCAGCAACAGCGTGATGCCCGGGGTATGGACGGTTTGCAGCGTGAGATGCTGGAACGGCTGGCTATCCTGGTTGATCAGGCTGAACAGGCTGTGCCCCTGCGCATCCGGCAAATGAAACGCGCCATCCGCCTCCAGCGTCATGCCCAGCAGCGCCGCTGCCTGCGCGACTCTGCCTCCTGCCAGTGCACGCTCCCCCGGGGGGACCAGGTTGACTCCGACCATCTGATCCACTTCGGCGCAGAACGCGTCCAGTTCGACCGCGTGGTGGTATGTTTCGCGGATGTCCGGAACGGTGGTGTCCGCCTTGATCAGTCTGGCCACACCCAGCACCAGATCCCGGAAATCCGCCAGCTTTGCCTCGCTGATCGCGCCGCTTCTGTCCGCCAGTTGCAGCGCGATGCGGAAACGCCCATAAAGAACCTGGCTCTCGGCGATGACGCGTTCCCATTTTTTTTCCGCCAGCGTCAAACCGCACACCTGCACCGGTTTGCGAAAATCGAACTTGCGCTGCCACAGGCCGTCCAAAGCGGCGGCGTGGCTGGGTTCCGCCAGGTGCAATTCAATGATGAAAT
>JAJZEQ010000227.1 GCA_021851345.1 Pseudomonadota bacterium | reverse complement strand
CTGCCGCCGCCGACGGGTGTGGTTTTAGCCATGGTGAAAGGGCGTTGAGTTGCTTTGCTGATGGTGGTGGATAGGTGGGCGATGAGTTTGGTTTCCATGAATGGCATCCGGAAAATATCGTCATTCCCGCGCAAGCGGGAATCCAGTCAGGCAAAAAACTCTGCGCAGCAGTCAAAACCAAAACAATAATATTGTCTCGCCGCGCCAGGCTAATTCAATTATTGGGATTCCCGCTTGCGCGGGAATGACAGTAGTGCCTACAGCTTGATGCTGTGTCCAAAGTGCTGCTCGTACAAGCTCGCCAGTTCGGCGCGCGTGAATTTGTGGTTCTGTCCACCGCGGTAGGCGATCTTGAGCGACCCCATCAGCGACGCCAGACGCCCGGTGGTCTGCCAATCCCAGCCCTGCTGGATGCCGTGCAGCAGGCCGGCGCGATAGGCGTCCCCGCAGCCGGTGGGGTCGACGATGGCCTTCGGCTTGGGAGTGGGTATCGCAAGCTGCCTGCCGTCGGCGTAAATCAGCGAACCGTCCGCACCGAGCGTGACAATCAGGGCCTTGACGCGTTGCGCAATCTGGTCCAGCGTTTTGCCGGTCTTGTCCTGCAGCAGCTTGGCTTCGTAATCGTTGACGGTGACGTAAGTTGCCTGCTCGATGAACGCCAGCAGCTCCGCGCCGGAAAACATCGGCATGCCCTGGCCCGGATCGAATACAAAGGGGATGTCCAGTTCCGCGAATTCACGGGCATGCTGGATCATGCCCTCGCGTCCGTCCGGTGAAACGATGCCCAGGGTGGCTTGCCGGGCCATCGCGACGCTGTTGAGATGCGACATGTTCATCGCGCCCGGATGGAACGCGGTGATCTGGTTGTCGTCGAGGTCGGTGGTGATGAAGGCCTGACCGGTGAAATGGCCGGGCACATGGCGGACATGGGTCTGGGCCAGGCCGAGATTTTCCAGTCGAGCAGCGTACGGCGCAAAATCGTCGCCCACCGTTGCCATGATCAGGGGATGGCCGCCCAGCATCTGCAGGTTGTAGGCGATGTTGCCCGCGCAACCGCCATATTCGCGGCGCATCTCGGGTACCAGAAATGCGACGTTAAGGATGTGTATCTGCTCCGGAAGGATGTGATTTTTGAATTGGTCCTTGAACACCATGATGGTGTCATAAGCCATCGAACCGCAAATCAGAGTGTGCATCGCCCAACCTTAACTGTATTGAAAGGCGCGAATTGTAGCAGGCCGGCACGCGTTTGGTATGCGCGGCAATTGTCGCCAAAGAAGATTGCAGGTTGCTTAGCAGTTTGAAATCCCCGATAATTTGAGCGTTGTGGACGCACTACGCCAGACTAAATTGTCCAGGGGCAAAGTCCTTTCTAAATTCAACCCCGAGTTATCGGCACAACCACCGGCGACACTATCCAGATGAACATAAATTTCCAGCGCGCGGTTGACCGGTATGTGGGCGTGCCGGTTTGCGCATTGCTTTCCCTGGTGAACCGGGTTTTGTCCAATGAACCCGAAGGCACCCCGCCAAAAAAGATACTGGTCATCCTGTTGTCCGAAATGGGCAGCCTGGTGCTGGCGCACCCGATGTTCATGCGTCTCAAGCAGCAATACCCGGAGGCCGATATTCACGTACTGATGTTTGCCAAGAACCGCGAGGTGCTAGACCTGCTCGACGTGATTCCCCGCGAGAATGTGTTGACGCTGGATGACAGTTCGCTGAAGGGATTGGTCGGGGACAGCCTCAGGGCGATACGCACGATGCGCAAACTCGGGATCGACGCGGCGATCGATTGCGAACTGTTCGCGCGCATCAGCAGCATATTCTCATACCTGTCCGGCGCGTCATTGCGCATCGGTTTTCATCCCCACACCCAGGAAGGCCTGTATCGCGGCTCTTTCATCAACCGCCCGGTGCTGTACAACCCCTATCGGCACTTGACCCAGCAATTTCTGACGCTGGCGGCGGCAATCGAATCCACCACCGACCCGGTTGCAAAGCTGCTGCCCGCACCCTATACCGGAAAGACGCCTGAACTTGAATTTCCCCGTGAAGAGCTGGAACAAATCCACAGAGAGCTGCACAATTTTTTTCCGGCGATCAGGGACAAAAAGTTGGTGCTGATCTACCCGAGCGGCGGCATCCTGCCGATACGGGCCTGGCCGCTGCAGAGCTATTTCCAGTTGAGCAGGACTTTGCTGGAAGAAGGCTATGCAGTCGGTGTGATCGGCATGAAGGGCGACAGGGAGATCGCACAGGCCGTGGTGGATCACTGCAAGAACCCCGGCTGCGTCAATCTGGCTGGCTATACCAAATCGGTGCGCCATCTGATGGCGGTGTTTCATCGCGCATCCCTGCTGGTCACCAACGATGGCGGGCCGGGACAATTTGCCGCGCTCACGCCGCAGCTTCCGGCGATCATCTTCTTCGGCCCTGAAACACCGGTGTTGTACAAATCGCTGGGCGACAATGCCTGGTGCTTCCACCGCCAGCTGCCCTGCTCGCCCTGCCTGACAGCCTACAACCACCGTACTTCGCCCTGCGACGGCGATAACCAGTGCCTGAAGCAGATCACGGTCGAACAGGTGCTGGCAAAAGCGCATGAGATGCTTGCCAGCACAAAAGTAGTTGCGGCGCCGGATCGGCAGACCGCATGAAGCGCATCGCACAACACCCGTTGACGCTCTGGGTATTCAAAAAACGCTTCATGAAATTCGGCATGGTGGGTGCCACGGGCGTGGTGGTCAATCTGGGTGTGCTGTATTTCTGCCAGGAATTCCTGTTCACCGGGATACAGTCTCCCGGCATGCGGCTGAATGTGTCGCTGGCAGTAGCGATTTTTTTCGCGACGGTCAATAATTTTTTCTGGAACCGCGCCTGGACATGGAGCGATCGCAAACATCATCCCGACAAGCACCTGATTTTGCATTTCGGCCAGTATGCGCTGGCATGCTGGGTGGGCATCGTGTTGCAGGTGCTGTTGACCAAATTGCTGGTGATCTATTTGCACTATCTCGTCGCAAACGCGCTGGCCATCGTGTTTGCCAGCGTGTTCAATTTTCTGGTGAACAATTTCTGGACGTTCCGCAGCCACAAACCCGTGGATGAAATCGCGCTGCCCAATATTCCGGAGCCGGAAATAAAACAGGATACCGGCAACAAGTGAAACCAAACCGGCCGACTTTGCGCCTGGTATGGTATTCAT
>JAJZEQ010000153.1 GCA_021851345.1 Pseudomonadota bacterium | reverse complement strand
GATCTGTGGATGGCACAAAGTCGGCGGTGTCGGTGGAATCGTAGTTGAAGGTGATGTCCTTCCACGTATCCAGCGCGGCCTTGAGCGGCGAACACCACTTGGCGGCATCCTGCAGGATCTGCGGACCCTCGTTCCAGATATCGCGGCCCTCGTTGCGCGCCATGACCATTGTTTCCAGCGCGACGCGGTTGGCCGTTGCACCCGCCTGGATACCCTGCGGATGGCCGATCGTGCCGCCGCCGAATTGCAGCACCACGTCTTCGCCGAGATAGGTGAGCAGCTGGTGCATCTGGCCGGCGTGTATGCCGCCCGAGGCGACCGGCATCACCTTGTTCAGCGAGGCCCAGTCCTGCTCGAAGAACAGCCCGTGCTCCAGGCTCTGCTGCGTGTGCGTTTCGCGCAGCGTGTCGTAGAAGCCCTTGATCATCAGCGGATCGCCTTCCAGCTTGCCGACGACTGTTCCGGCATGGATGTGGTCCACGCCCGCCATGCGCATCCACTTGCAGATCACGCGGAAATTCATGCCGTGATTTTTCTGCCGCGAGTAGGTGGAATTGCCCGCGCGGTGCAGGTGCAAAATCATGTCGTTCTTGCGCGCCCACTTGGCCATCGACTGGATCGCGGTGTAGCCGATCACCAGGTCTATCATGATGATGACCGAGCCGAGCGACTTGGCGAACTCGGCGCGCTCGTACATATCCTCCATCGTGCCGGCGGTGACGTTGAGGTAGTGGCCCTTGACCTCGCCGGTGGCGGCGGAGGCCTTGTTCACCGCTTCCATGCAGTACAGGAAGCGGTCGCGCCAGTGCATGAACGGCTGCGAGTTGATGTTCTCGTCGTCCTTCACGAAGTCGAGACCGCCCTTCAGCGCCTCGTACACCACGCGCCCGTAGTTGCGCCCGGACAGGCCGAGCTTCGGCTTGGTGGTGGCACCCAGCAGCGGACGGCCGAACTTGTCGAGGCGCTCGCGCTCCACGATCACCCCGGTGGCGGGACCCTGGAAGGTCTTGAGGTAGGCGACCGGGATGCGCATGTCCTCCAAACGCAGCGCCTTCACCGCCTTGAAGCCGAACACGTTGCCGATGATGGACGCGGTGAGGTTGGCGATGGAGCCCGGCTCGAACAGGTCGAGGTCATAGGCGATGTAGGCGAAATACTGCTGCTCGGTCTTGGTACCCGCCCCGGTGTTTGGCACCGGGTCTACGCGGAATGCCTTGGCGCGGTACAGCTCGCACGCGGTCAGGCGGTCGGTCCACACCACGGTCCAGGTGGCGGTGGACGATTCGCCGGCGACCGCGGCGGCGGCCTCGTCAGGATCGACGCCGGGCTGGGGCGTGATGCGGAACATCGCGATCACATCGGTTTCCTTGGGCTTGTAGTCCGGCTCCCAGTAGCCCATTTTCTTGTAGGGGATGACGCCGGATTTGTAGCGTTCCTTTCCTTCCTTGAGTGTTTCAGATGCCATGATTATCTCCGTAGGTTGAAAAAACCGCGCCGGGCCCGGCCGGTATTCGAGACTGCATGTTCCAAAAGCCGGGAGAGGTTTGCATGTCAGCGCGTGGACGGAATCATGCAAAAAAAAAACAATCAATAACAGTCGATTGTTTCTATGAATACGATAGATTATTATTTATGCAATAAGGAGGATGTTGCCATGCGCCACAGCACATTGCGCCAGCTCGAATTGTTCGAGGCCATTGCCCGCCTGGGCAGTTTTACGCGCGCCGCCGAGGAATTGTTTTTGACCCAGCCCACGGTGTCGATGCAGATCAAGAAACTGTCGGATACGGTCGGGATGCCGCTGTTCGAACAGGTCGGGAAAAAAATCTATCTTACCGATATAGGGCATGAACTGCACCGGGCCTGCCGCGGAATATCCGAGTACCTGGACAATTTTGAAATGGTAGCTGCGGACATGAAAGGGCTCAAAAAGGGGAAGCTCAGGCTTGCGGTCGTGACCACGGCCAAATATTTTGCACCGCGTCTGCTGGGCATATTTTTCCAGAAGTATCCGGGCGTGGATGTGTCACTCATGGTATCCAATCGCGAGCGCGTGCTGGAAAGATTGGCCGGCAACCAGGACGACCTTTACATATTGGGCCAGCCGCCGGCGGATGCGGATGTCGTGGCAGAGGCCTTCCTCGAAAACCTCCTGGTGGTGATCGCGCCGGCCAATCATCCCCTCGCAAAAAAGAAAAAGATTCCGCTTGAGCGCCTATCCCAGGAACCGTTCCTGCTGCGCGAACCGGGATCGGGGACGCGCATGGCGACAGAGCGGAAGTTCGGCGAAGCGGGTCTCAAGTTTAATATGCGCATGGAGCTGGGCAGCAACGAAGCGATCAAGCAGGCTGTGATCGGCGGCCTGGGCGTTTCGGTGTTGTCCCGTCATACCCTTGAATCGGACACGCCCAGCAAACGTTTCGTGGTGCTGGATGTGCAGGGTTTCCCGATCAAGCGCCACTGGTATTTTGTGTATCCCTCGGGCAAGCAACTGTCCATCATAGCCAGGACGTTTGCCGATTACCTGAGGCAGGCAGGCCGGGACAGTGCTTTGTAAATCCTCAGACTGGCGAAAACGGGGGCAACGGCTTCCGGATCGCCGCGACTGCCAGCCTCCGGCAGGTGTAGGAGATGGTGGCGGTCTGTTTGAATGGGGCGGGCAGGGAAAAAGGAAAGAGGGTTGAACTTATGCCTCACCGGATGATAGATTGCGGGAATTGAAAAACAATTCGATTCCCTCACATATCGCATACTGTATTCCCAGCCCCCGTCAAAATATCAAGGCCCATAATGATCAACGCTAGCGGCGCGCCTCACCCCGGACGGATTCGGAAGTATTCAGCCATATTGCTCGCAGTTGCGCTGCTTGCCTGCGCCGCTTTCCTTGTCTCGCAGTCCTGGCGGGAAACCGAATCCGATCAGGTCAACCGGCTGGAGACGATTGCCGACCTGGACGGGATCGCGATCGATGCCTATTTTACCCAGCTGGAAATCGGCATGCAGAGCCTCGGCGCGGATCTTGCCGACACGCAAAACAAGCCCGCGCATAAAAAGCCCGATCTCGACCGCGCATTCAGGCTGGTCAGCCGGTTTCAAAGACTGCACACCGAGCTGGGCAACGTCATGCTGATGAGCGGCGACGGCCGGATATTATTGACCGGGAAAATTCCCAACAGCCCGGATATGCCCACGCTCGCCAACGATCCCTCGTTCA
>JAJZEQ010000133.1 GCA_021851345.1 Pseudomonadota bacterium | reverse complement strand
CTATCAAGCCTGGCAACAGTCCGACTGTAATGTGGCCAATGCCACGCGCACCAATCCCAGTGGCTGCCTGATGGACCTGTTTCCCTGGGTCGAAGTAAGTGTAGGCGCGGGAAGCAACGGCAATGCCCAGCCTGCCGGGTTCAACGACCTGAGCACGGGGGAAGGCTCCGCCTCCATGGGGTTCTATAACGTAAACAATGGCGACGCGCCTTATCTCACCCAACTCGCCAGCACCTATTCCATCAGCGACAATTATCACCAGGGTGTTCAGGGTGGTACCGGGGCCAATCACGTCATGATCGGTGCGGCCGATGCCTTGTATTACGCCGATGGCCAGGGTCACCCGGCCACGCCTCCCGCTAACCAGATCGAAAACCCCGACCCGCAGCCTGGCACCAACAACTATTACACCCAGGATGGCTACTCCGGCGGCTCATACAGTGATTGTTCCGATACCGCACAGCCCGGGGTCAACGCCGTGGTCAGCTATCTGAACTCTCTGCCGAATCACCCGAAGCCCAACTGTGCCCCCGGCGCGTATTATCTGCTAAATAATTACAACCCCGGCTACAACGGCAATGGCAGCGTCAACACCAGCGGGTTCACCATTCCGCCCTCCCCGGTGCCGACCATAGGCGACTCGCTGATCGCCAAACGGATACCGTGGAAGTACTACGGGGAGGGCTGGAACAGCTTCGTCGCGAATTCGCCGCAGAGCGTCTACTGCAACATCTGCAATCCCTTCCTGTATGAAACTTCGATCATGTCTGACCCTAATCTTGTTTCCGGGCATTTGAAGGATACGACCGATCTTTATGCCGACATCGCCAGGGGTGACCTTCCCGCGGTTTCCTTCGTCAAACCGGGCTGGCTGCTCGATGGTCATCCGGCTTCCTCGAAGATCGACCTGTTTGAAGGTTTCGTGAAAAAGCTGGTGCAAGCGGTGCAGGGCGACCCTGCACTATGGGCAAGCACGGCTATTTTGATCACTTTCGACGAGGGCGGCGGCTACTATGACTCCGGCTATATCCAGCCGGTAGATTTTTTCGGTGACGGCGCGCGCGTCCCATTGATTGTCGTATCGCCATATTCCGAAGGGGGGCGTGTCGACCACACTTACTATGATCACGCGTCCATCGTGAAATTTATCGAACACAACTGGGATCTGGAACCCATCTCGAATCGCAGCCGCGACAACCTGCCGAATCCCAGGCAGCTTCCGGACAATCCTTACGTTCCGGTAAACTCGCCGGCAATTGGGGATTTGTTTCCGATGTTTAAGTTCCACTCGCCGGATTCCAGGCAGCTGGGAAATAATCCGTTTGGTTCGGTGAACTAGCCGGCAATTGGATTGTTCCTGCACTAACCTCGTTGAACAGCGCCGCGGCTCCTACAGAGTCGCGGCGCTTTTTTTATGCGGCCAAGCCAATCTCACTTGGATTTGGCAGCCGGTGTAATTCTGAAATTCGGCAAATTCACATAATTGCAAGCTTGATGGTCAGTTGATCAAATGGATTTGCTGTTTTTGCTTGCATGCCCGAGTCGAATAAATTTCATTGAAATATAAATGAAAGACTTCTTTCATTGGAATGTCACACTTCCTTATTATTCTGTTGTTGTGAAAGTCCGTTCAATATTCCTCTCCGACATCCACCTGGGCACACGAGGTTGCCAGGCCGACCGACTGCTTGATTTTCTGCGGGAATTTGAGAGCGATCACCTCTTTCTGATAGGCGACATCATCGACTTCTGGTCGATGGGGCGCAGCATACAGTGGTCGGCCATGCAGAACACCGTGGTGCAGAAAATTCTGCGCCGTGCGCGGCACGGAGAAAAGGTGGTGTTCATCCCCGGAAATCACGATGAAGCTATGCGCGAATACAGCGGCACGTCATTCGGGGATATCTTGATCGCGTTCGAATGGCTGCACGTTACAGCCGATGGAAAGCGCTTGTTGCTTACCCACGGCGACCAATTCGATCAGGTGACCCGGCACCACCGCTGGCTGGCCATCCTGGGGGACGTTGGATACGACCTGCTGGTGCGCCTTAACGGATGGTTGTCCTGGTGGCGCCGTTCCTTGCGCATTGGCGGCTACTGGTCTTTGGCCGGATACGCCAAGCGAAAAGTTAAATCCGCAGTCACCTTCATATTTGATTTTGAAGATTCCGTGATCCGATCAGTTCGCGACCGGGGGCTGAATGGTGTGATTTGCGGGCATATCCACAGTGCTGCGATCAAAGAGGTCGGTGAACTTTTGTACCTCAATTGCGGAGACTGGGTGGATAGCTGCACTGCCATTGTTGAGCATCTGGATGGCCGGCTTGAACTTATCGAGTGGCGGGGCAGTACCAACCCATTACCGGAAGCCGCTGCCTGACTGCATTCCGCATTTCCACGGCAGTTCATCGACCCGTTAACGGGCGGCTGTTTAATTGCCAAGCCTGGCACGCACGTACCAGGTCTGCGTGGCATTGGCTACTTTTACCACCAGCAGCATCACCGGAACTTCAACCAGTACGCCGACCACGGTCGCCAGCGCCGCGCCGGACTGGAAGCCGAACAGGCTGATGGCTGTGGCCACCGCCAGCTCGAAGAAGTTGCTCGCGCCTATCAGCGCCGAGGGTGCTGCGACGCAAAACGCCACGCCCAGGCGCCGGTTCAGCCAGTAGGCCAGCCCCGCGTTGAACAGCACCTGGATCAGGATAGGCACGGCTAGCATCGCGATCACCAGCGGTTGCGCGACGATGGCATTGCCCTGCAGCGCGAACAGCAGCACCAGAGTCAGCAGCAGCGCGCCCATCGACAGGGGCGCGATCGTTTCCATCGCCCGCATGAATGCAGACTCGCCGTTCGCCAGCAAGCGGCGGCGCAGCAGTTGCGCGAGGATCACCGGGATCACGATGTAGAACACCACCGAGACGAACAGCGTGTCCCACGGCACGGCGATACTGGCAATGCCGAGCAGCAGCGCCACCAGCGGCGCGAATGCGAATATCATGATGGTGTCGTTAAGCGCGACCTGCGACAGCGTGAAATAAGGGTCACCCTTCACCAGATTGCTCCATACGAACACCATCGCGGTGCAGGGTGCGGCGGCCAGCAGGATCAGGCCGGCGATATAACTGTCGAGCTGGTCCTGCGGCAGCCAGGCGGCAAACACATGGCGGATGAACAGCCAGCCGAGGAAGGCCATCGAAAACGGTTTCACGCCCCAGTTGA
>JAJZEQ010000327.1 GCA_021851345.1 Pseudomonadota bacterium | reverse complement strand
CACCGATGCAGTTCTTGAGTGACTGGCTCATAGCTCAACAGCAGGAAAAACTGGTAGCATGAAACCCACCTCTTGGAAGACGAAAAACCGAGGGAAGGTCATTACCTTGACCAGACCCATTTCGATGAAAGATGTAAAAGTGCAAGAATCCGTGTTGGCATTTTATAAACACTTGGGAATTGAGATATAGCTTTTTGAATCTTGTATGACCGGTTGAATTCGCAGTCGAAAGCAGCCATTGCCAACTTTGCTTTATGGCTCTTTGTACCCAGAGCAAGTTGCGTACGCCCTATAGATGCTGTCTGATGTTTTCGTGTTCATGCAACCGTCCCGACAACAAACTGGCGGAGACGATCAGCAGCGCGCCTGTCCAGTCGCGCAGATGCATCACTTCACCGGCAAGCAGATAAGAGGATACCGCCGCTATCACCAGTTCGAACAAAAACAGCAGCACGGCGCGGTTGGACTGCAAATGGGTGACTCCGTATTGCACGGCATAGCCGGTGGCGCAAAGCGCGACACCGAGCAAGCCCAGTATCAACCAGGTTTGCATGTCCGCCGCCGGCAGGTGAACCGGCGCTCCGCCTTGCCACCACAGTAATGGCAGCGTCAGCAATGTGGTACCCAGCAACACGCTGTATGTCTTCGCCTCTATGCTCAAATGCGAGGCGCGGCGCGAAACCACGTTGGAAAGGGCAAAACCCATACCCGCCGACAGCCCTGTCCATTCGGAAAGATTCTGTGGCAACGGCAATCCGCCTTGTGGTTCCCATAACATGATGACCGCCCCGCCGCAGGACAGTGCCATGACCAGGTAGCCGTAACGGTTCAGCCGCTCTCCCAGCAGCCAGTAGGAAAACAGTATGGTCCACAGCGGCGCGAGGTAGAACAGCAGCAGCACGCGCATCACTTCGCCGTGCAGCATCGCCAGCACATAGCCCAGATTCGCCCAGCCCGCGCTCAACACCAGCGCGGCTGCCCACCACCCGACTTTCGGCAGTTCACGCCACACGCGCGGCAGCATGAATGCGCCGCACAGCATCGCCAGCGCATAAGTGATCAGCGTCGCCAGCGGGCCGGACACGCCGGTTTCCTGCAACACCCGGTAGGGATACCAGATCAGTCCCCAGACCAGCGCGCCGCTCAGTATCCCGGCGACAGGCAATACATTTTGTTTTGATGACACCGGCCAGTCCCTAAATAATGCAAAGCGCCCGTATAATGCGCGCTGATTTTCGCGCGCCATTGAGATAGAGAATGAATCCTGATTTGCAAAAATTGCAGCCCTACCCGTTCCAGAAACTCGCCGCGCTGTTTGGCGAGGTTCAGCCCAACCAGAACTACCGCGCTATCAGCCTGTCGATCGGGGAACCAAAACACGCCACACCGCAATTCATCCGCGAAGCATTGACGGCCAACCTTGACGGGCTGGCGAATTATCCCACAACCGCGGGTAGCGACGCATTGCGCAATACGATAGCCGGCTGGTTGGCCACGCGCTATGGCATCCCGGTGCCGGACAGCAAGACCCAGGTATTGCCGGTAAACGGCAGCCGCGAGGCATTGTTCGCGTTTGCGCAGGCGGTTGTCGATCGCACGAAGAGAGATCCCGCCGTGGTCTGCCCCAATCCGTTCTACCAGATCTACGAAGGCGCGGCTTTTCTGGCGGGTGCCACGCCCTGTTTCCTCAACTCATTGCCGGATGACAACTACGCGTTGAACTTTGCGCAACTGCCCGAGGCTGTCTGGCAACGCACCCAGTTGATCTACGTCTGTTCGCCGGGGAATCCGACCGGGCGCGTGATGCCGCTGTCCGAATGGAAAACCCTGTTTGAGATGTCCGATCGTTACGGCTTTGTGATCGCTTCGGATGAATGCTATTCCGAGATTTACTTTACCGAGCAACCCCTGGGCGCGCTGCAGGCCGCCCGTCGCCTGGGCCGCAACGACTATAAAAACCTGGTCGTATTCTCCAGTTTGTCGAAGCGCTCCAACGTGCCGGGCATGCGCTCCGGCTTTGTCGCCGGGGACGCCGGCGTCATCGAAAAATTCGCGCTGTACCGCACCTATCACGGTTCGGCGATGAATCCGGCGATACAGGCCGCCAGCATCGCAGCATGGAAAGACGAAACCCATGTCGCAGAAAATCGCCGCATGTATGCGGAAAAATTCGCCAAAGTGGTTGAAATGCTCAAGCCGGCATTGCCGGTCGTCATGCCGGATGCCGGCTTTTACCTGTGGGTGCGCACCCCGATCGCCGACACCACCTTCGCGCAAGCCCTGTATCGAGATTATAATGTGGCCGTGTTGCCGGGCAGCTATCTTGCACGCAGTGCGAATGGCATGAACCCCGGCAATAATTTCGTGCGCATGGCCCTGGTCGCCAGCGTTGAAGAGGCAGTGGAAGCCGCACGGCGCATCGCAGAATTTGCCGGGGCGTATGACAATACGCCCCAGCGTTAAGACAGCAATGGCGAGGGCGTAAGGCCTTGCGCTTCTGCAGACAACAAACCATTTTCATAAACCGGGAATCATCATGGATCAACTGCAACAAATCATCGAACAAGGTTTTGAACGCCGCGCCGAGATCACCCCGCGCAATGCCGATGCGCAGCTCAAGGAAGCGGTCGATAGCGTCATCACCCAGCTGGACCAGGGCAAACTGCGCGTGGCGGAAAAGATAGACGGCCAATGGGTCACCCACCAATGGCTGAAAAAGGCCGTGCTGCTGTCTTTCCGCCTGGAAGACAACGCCTTCATCAAGGGCGGCTTCACCAATTATTATGACAAGGTGCCGTCCAAGTTCGCCGACTACAACAGCCGTGATTTCCGCGAAGGCGGCTTCCGCGTCGTGCCCCCGGCAGCGGCGCGCAGGGGCGCGTTCATCGGCAAGAATGTGGTGCTGATGCCCTCGTATGTCAACATCGGCGCCTATGTCGATGAAGGCACGATGGTGGACACCTGGGCCACCGTCGGCTCCTGCGCCCAGATAGGCAAAAATGTGCACCTCTCCGGCGGTGTCGGCATAGGCGGCGTGCTGGAACCCGTGCAGGCCAACCCGACCATCATCGGCGACAACTGTTTCGTCGGCGCACGCTCGGAAATCGTCGAAGGCGTGATCCTGGAAGACAACGTGGTGATCTCGATGGGTGTGTTCATCGGACAAAGCACCAAGATTTATGACCGTGAAACGGGCGAGATCAGCTACGGACGCGTACCATC
>JAJZEQ010000058.1 GCA_021851345.1 Pseudomonadota bacterium | reverse complement strand
CGGAAAAGTATGGCGCATCGGCCTGATGGGACACTCCAGCAGCCCGAGCAACGTGCGGCTGTGCCTGAACGCGCTGGACGATGTGCTGGTGCGCCTGAAAGCGCCGATCAGGCATGGCGTCGGCGTGGAGGCTGCCAACCTGCTGCTGGCAAGCTGACCGCCGGATGGCCGGCAATCCGCCCGCCGCTCTTAAAACCCGAACCATAATTTATTGCAATGCAGGAACAGGCGTCAGGAGTATCCAATCGTGAAAAGCAATATTGAAATCGCGCAATCCGCCGCTAAACGGACGATCATCGGGCTGGCCCAGGAGCGGGCCAATATCCCGCCCGAAGCCCTTGAACCATACGGTCATTACAAGGCCAAGCTTTCCCTTGAATATGCGGCCCGGATTGCGGAAGAACCCAACGGGAAACTGATCCTGGTTACAGCCATTTCGCCCACACCGGCCGGTGAGGGCAAGACAACGACAACGGTGGGCCTGGGCGACGCCCTGAACGAGATCGGCAAGAACGCGATAATCTGCCTGCGCGAGCCTTCGCTCGGCCCGGTATTCGGCATGAAGGGCGGCGCTGCCGGCGGCGGATTCGCGCAAGTCGTGCCGATGGAAGATATCAACCTGCACTTCACCGGCGATTTCAATGCCATCTCGCTGGCAAACAACCTGCTCGCCGCGCTGATCGACAACCACATACACCACGGCAACGAACTCAATATCGATACCCGGCGCATCACGTGGAAGCGCGTCATAGACATGAATGACCGCGCGCTGCGCAAGATCACGATAGGTCTGGGAGGCCCCGGCAACGGTTATGTGAGGGAGGACGGATTCGATATCGTGGTCGCGTCGGAAGTCATGGCGATATTCTGCCTCGCGAAGAGCCTGGAAGACCTGAAGGAAAGGCTGGGGAATATAGTGATCGGCTATACCACCGACCAAAAGCCGGTGCTGGCGAGAGACTTGAATGCGCACGGCGCGATGACGGCCATGCTGAGGGATGCCTTTTCCCCCAATGTGGTGCAAACGATGGAGAACAACCTGGCGATCATACACGGCGGACCGTTCGCAAATATCGCCCATGGCTGCAACTCGGTGATCGCCACATCGACCGCATTGAAGCTGGCGGATTACGTCGTGACCGAAGCCGGTTTCGGCGCCGACCTGGGTGCCGAGAAATTCATCGACATCAAGTGCCGCAAGTCCGGCCTGCAACCCTCGGCGGTCGTGCTGGTGGCAACCGTGCGCGCGCTGAAATACCACGGCGGGGTCGAGGTCAAGGATACCGGCAAGGAAGACCTGGCGGCACTCAAAAAAGGCCTGGTCAATCTCGAGCGCCACATCGACAACATACGCAACCATTTTGGCCTGCCTTGCGTGGTCGCGATCAATCACCGCACCGAGGACACACCCGCGGAGATCGACCTGCTGAAGTCCAGCGCGGCAACACATGGGGCAGAGGTGATCGTCGCCCGGCATTGGGCCGAAGGCGGCAAAGGCGCAGTCGATCTGGCGCATGCGGTCGTCAAGATGTGCGAACAGCCCAACGATTTCAAATTTGTCTATGAAGACAGCGAGACGCTCTGGAACAAGATCAAGGCCATCGCAACGAAAATATATGGTGCGTCCGATATCTCCGCCGACAAGAAAATCATCGCGCGCCTGGAATCCCTGCAAAAAACCGGCTACGGACATTTTCCGGTCTGCATCGCGAAGACCCAATATTCCTTTTCCACCGACCCGACCCTGAGGGGCGCTCCGGGCAATCACATCCTGAATATCAGCGAGGTCAGGCTGGCGGCCGGCGCAGAATTCATCGTCGTGGTGTGTGCCGAGATCATGACGATGCCGGGCCTGCCCAAAACTCCGTCTGCGCATTCAATCGACGTCAATGAAGACGGGGTGATTGTCGGTTTGTTTTGAGCCCCCATTCTCTGCACCAGGGCTGAACGGGAACCCGCGGCAGATGCACACCAACAAAAAGGCCCGCCCGTGATGAGCGGGCCTTGAGCGGATATTTCACGTCCGACCGAGGAATTTCTTTTCGAAATCATCGACCGGCACCGGCTTGCTGAACAGATAACCCTGCATCTCGTCGCAGCTCAATAGTCGCAACAGGTTTGCTTGTTCCTCGGTTTCGACACCTTCCGCGACCACCTTGAACTTCAGCGCATGCGCCAGATCGATGATCGTGGACACCAGCGCCAGCCCTTCCGGCCCCGCAGTCATCTCGACCACGAACGAGCGGTCAATTTTCAGCGTGTCGGCCGGCAGCTTGGCGAGGTAGCCCAGCGAAGAGAAACCGGTGCCGAAATCGTCTATCGCCACGGTCACGCCCATCGCGCGGATCGCCTGCAGGCTCGCAACATTATGCTTCAAGTCTTCCATGATCATGCTTTCGGTGATCTCCAGCTCCAGCCCCTCGGCCGCATGCGCGTTGATGCCGATCTTCCGCTCGATCTCGGCGGCAAAGCCGGGATTGCGCAACTGCAGCGGCGATACGTTCACCGCAATGCGCACGGCAGCCAGACCGGCAGCCCGCCAACGCAGATAATCCGCGATGGCCTGGCGCAGTGCCCAGCGCCCGACGTCGTAGATCAGGCCGGTCTCTTCCAAGATGGGGATGAAACGGCCCGGCGGCACCAGCCCGGTGCGCGGATCGTTCCAGCGGATCAGTGCCTCGGCACCAACGACCTTGCCACTGACAAGATTCACCTTGGGCTGGTAATGGAGTACGAATTCTTCGTTGTCGATCGCGCGGCGCAGCTGGTTTTCCAGCGTGAGCTTGCCGGCCACCGCCTCGGTCATTTTCATGGTGTGGAACAGGTAGCGGTCGCCGCTCCGCTTGGCCACCTTGAGTGCGGCCTCGGCGTTATTGAACAGGGTATTGACATCGGTGCCGTCATCGGGAAACAGCGCGATACCTGCCTTGGCTGAGATGCGAAACACAGCGTCGTTCAGGTGGAACGGGTGATCCAGAAAAGCTTTCGATTTCTTGTCAAGCAGCTTGGTCAGGTTGCCCTCCTGCTTCACTTTTGGCATTACCACGGCAAAATGGTCCGCATCCAGCCGTGCCAGCAAATTTTCCTCTCCCAGGTTTTGCTTCAGCCACTCGGCCACCTGCTTCAGCAGCTCGTCGCCGGCCGGCCGGCCCAGGCTGTCGTTGATGTTCTTGAACCGCTCAAGGTCGATCAATAACAGGGCCAGCTTGTGCCCGCCGCTCTCCGCACTGCGGATAAACTGCCCGACGCGTTCGAAAAACAGGCTGCGGTTGGCCAGCCCGGTGAGCGCATCGAAGTAAGCGAGATAATTGAGGCGCTCCTGCTTGCTGATGTGGTCGATAGCGAAAGCGATGTCCATGGCCAGTTCGGTCAATAGCTGTACCTCACCCTCATGAAAAAATTCAACTTCGCTGGCATACAGCGCGAGCGTACCCACCGCCTCATCCGAGACGATCAGCGGAAAAACTGCCATCGAACGCACTCCAGACTCGGCGTATTCCTTGCGGAACACAACCCTGGGATCGCTTTGCGAATCGTTGGACAGGATGATCTGTTTTTCCCTGATTACCTGCGCAATCATGGTGTTCTGGTAATAATCACTCGATGACAATACTTCTTTGATGACGCCCATAAGTTTCTCGTCCTTGCCCGCCGAGGCGACTGGAACTATATGCATATCATTGCGATCCAGAATGCATATCATGGCCATGCGGAATCCGCCCGCCTCGACAGCAATCCGGCATGCCTCCCTGAACAGCCGGTCGCGGTCATTCGCGCGCACGATCAGCTCATTGATGCCGCTCAACACGGCATAAACGCGGTTGAGGTATCTGATCCTGGCTTCTGTATCCTTGCGTTGGGTAATATTGTCGAAGACAGCCACGAAATGCTCTTTATCGTGGCTATAGACGGCAAGGGAAAGCCAGATGTCCAAACCTGCCACATACGTCTCAAATTTTTCCGGCTTTCCGGTCAACACCACCCGGGCGTAAACCTCGAAAATTTCCCGGTTTATTTCCCGAACTTGGGGAATGACGTCGCTGACTTTTTTTCCGGCCACATCCTTAAGCCCGGTGAGTTTTTCAAACGCGCTGTTGACTTCGATGTAGACAAAGTCCAGCAGTTGATCCTGTTCAAAAATCGCCCGGCAGTACGCATAGCCTTCCAACATGTTTTCGAACAGCGAGTGATAGCGTAATTCGCTTGCCGTGAGGGCGGCTTGCGAACGTTTGCGCTCGCTGATGTTGCGGGTCGATCCGACCACGAAGGCGGCGCTGCCATCTGCTTCCAGTACCGGCGAAAAGATATACTCGTAATAGCCCAACTCTCCGTCTGCGCTGGTAAAAGGCGTCTCGTCTGTCACCCTCTGTCCAGTCTCGAACACATGCTGCAACTGCCGTTGAAGCTTCACGGCCAAATCATCAGGGTATCCCAGGTCGAAGAAATTCTTGCCTACCGCCTCCTTCAGCGTGATTCCCCACAGGTCGAGCAGCGGCTGGTTGACATACAACACGCGCCCTTCAATATCGTATATCTGCGCGAAGTCGCTCATCGCTGCGAGTGCGGTACTGAGCATGCGTTCGCGCTGTTCGGTCTTGCGCGACAGCTCTTCGAACGCGCTCTCAGCCAGCTTGCGTTCGGTGATGTCCTGGATAACCGCGACAACATTGGCCGCTTGGCCATCTGCATCACGGATCACGGCCGCAGAGACATCCGCCCACAGGATACGGCCGTGATTCGCGATATAGCGCTTCGTAATGTGGTAATGGTTGCGCTTGCCGTCAAGGATCTCGTCGAAGAAAACAGCCTGCAGCTTGAAATCGTCGGAATGGGTAAAGTCTGCTACGTGCATGCCTTTCAACGCCTCGGCGTCGTAGCCCAGCATCGCGCTGAACGCCTCGTTGAAGCTGGTCAACTTTCCGCTGCTGTCGATCGAGACTATGCCGGTGTTAACGTTCTCGAAAATGCTACGGAACCACGATTCGCTTTCCTTTAATTCGGAAAGTGCTTTCTTGCGTTCGGTGACATCACGGAAATACCAGATGCGCCCGTAATATTTACCACCTTCGCCGGCGATGGGAGCGGAAAAGCGATCGACTATCCGACCATCTTTCAGATGCAATTCATCTTGACTCTGTTCGTCGCGGTGCGCATACAGAAATTTCACCTTGCTAATAAAAGCTTCCGGGTCCTCAGTCTTACCAGCGGCGAACGGAAGCACGAATTCATCGACATGCGTATTTATGATTTGCGGCGGAAGCCCCCATAGCTCAATGAATTTCCGGTTGAAAGTGAGAACTTTCCCATTCTCGCCGACCACCATAATCGCATCCAGCGAAGTTTCCTGCTGAGTCTGTAGTATCCTGTTCTTGAAACCCAGCTCCTCCTCCACAGACCTGCGTTCGGCAAGCTCCAGCCGCAGCGCGCGGTTGGCCTCCTCCAGCTGCAGCGTCTTGTCCTCGAGTTTGTGGATCAGCGTCTCGCTGTAATACCTGAGCAGCGTATTTTCATCGCCTGAGGGTTGGTGGGGCAGTGCCGGTTTGGCTGCGCCGGCGTTGGCCTGAACCTCGCACAGCCGGGCGATGAAATCCTGAGGCTCGGAAGGCTTGAGGATGAAGGCGTCGGCGCCGAGATCCATCGCCAGGCGCTCGTCCTCCTCCTCGGTGTAGGTAGCGGTGTAGACGATGAACGGAATATCCTTCAGGCGGGCATCGGCCTTCCAGCGGCGCAGCAGCGAGTACCCGTCCATCACCGGCATCAGCAGGTCGGAAATGATCACGTCGGGCGGTGACTGCCGCGCCTTGACCAGTGCCTCGGCACCGTGGCATGCGGAATCGACCACCCATCCGTTGCCTTCCAGTAAAGCGCGCAGATAATAAAGATTCTCCTCCTTGTCTTCGACGATCAGGGCTCGGGTCATGGCTGTTTTCTCCCGGCTGGCGGAGTTAAAAAGCGCTCGATCTCATCGACAAAGGTCTCGGGGCTGATCGGTTTTTCGATATAGCCGTCGCATCCGGCGGCCAGACTTTTCTCGCGATCGCCCGCCATCGCAAAGGATGTCACCGCGACAATAGGCGTGTTGCGCAGCGCATCGACACCGCGCAGCTCCTGAGCAACGGCATAGCCATCCATCAGGGGCAATTGAATGTCGAGCAATATCAGCCCGGGGGCTAGCGACGTTGCCAGCGCTATGCCGCTTGGGCCATCATGGGCGGGAATCACCTTGTGGCCGCGCTGCTCCAGCAGGAAAGTCGCCAGATAGCGGTTCTGTTCGTTGTCTTCGATCAGCAGTATCGTGCAGCTCATGATCTGGACGGTAACTGCAAAGGAATGGTCAGGGTGAACTCGCTGCCTGTCGACCATATGCTGTTGACCGTTATCTCGCCTTGCAGCAGCACCGCGAGCCGGCGGCAGATGGCCAGCCCCAGCCCGGTACCCTCGTGCTGGCGGGTGAGGCCGGCATCAAGCTGGCGGAACGGCTGAAAAAGCGTGGCCAGGTCATCGGGTTTGATGCCGATACCGGTATCGGCCACCTGCAAGCGCACGGCCGGACGCGGCGGCAAGTCGGGCTGTGCCCGGAATCCGTCGGCCAGCCCGACCGTGACCGTCACACCGCCGTGCTCGGTGAACTTGATCGCATTATTGAGCAGGTTCAGGAGTATCTGTTCCACCCTGCGCCGGTCGCTGACCATCTCGAGCGGCGCAGCGCAGATCGCGGCATCCAGCGCCAAGCCTTTCTTGTCGGCCATAGTCCGCATCGAGGCGATCACCCGCTCCAGCGATGCGCACAGGTCGAACGGCTCGGCGCGGATTTCCAGCTGGCCCGCTTCGATCTTCGAAAGATCCAGCACATCGTTGATCAAATCCAGCAGGTGGCGCGCGCTGCCCTGCACCATGCCGAGCTGTTTGGTCTGCTCGGCGCTCAGCGGACCGGCCAGGCCCTGCAGCATGATGCCGGTGAAGCCGATGATCGAATTCAGCGGCGTGCGCAACTCGTGCGACATCGTCGCGAGGAAGGCGGACTTGATCTCGTCGGCCGCCCGGGCGCGTACCAGCGCTGCCTGCAATTCGCCGGTGCGCTCGGCCACTTTCTGCTCCAGGGTTTCATTCAACTCGCGCAACGCGGTCTCGGCCTGCTTGCGCTCGGAAATGTCGATGCCCATCCCGATCAGGAAGGGCATGCCATGAAACACCACGCGCCGGCCGGTCAAGAAAAACGGCGTTACCTTCCCGTCCTTGTCCAGAAACGACGCCTCGATAAACGACTCTCCCTTTTCGAAAACTTCGGCAATCCGCAGTTTCAGCGCATGCTTCTCTTCATCAGGGAAGAAATCCAGCGGATGCATATGCTTTATCTCTGCGCCGGAATAGCCGGAAACGATCTCGAAGTTTTTGTTCCAGCGCAGGAACTTCCCCTGCTCATTGTAGAAATACAGGATGCCGGGCATGCTTTCGATCATCGTGTCGGAGAACTGCCTTTCGCTTTGCGCAGCCATTTCTGCCTGCCGCCGCTCTTCGTCGCGGGCGAGATTGTCGAGCGCGAAGGAAACATCGCCGGCTGCCTCTTCCAGCAACGCGATCTCATCATCCTGAAAGAAATCCTGCTGGTCCGAATAGACATTGATTGTGCCGCACATCCTGTCATTTTGCCGGACCGGGAAAACGGCGGAGGCGCGGAAACCGCGCTGTTCGATCTCGGCCCGCCACGGCAGTGTGGTCGGATCACTCAACATATCGTTGCAGATATAGGGACGGCCGGTGCGGAATGCCGTGCCCGAGGGGCCGCTGCCTTCCGGCCTGTCATCCGCGTAAACCTTGATGTGCTGGATATAACCGGTCTCGTCACCGCACACGGTTACGGGCATCAGCAGCTGGGTTGCCGCGTCATGCCAGCCGATCCAGGCCATCTGGAACCCGCCGTGCTCGATAAGTACCCGGCAGATTCTCTGCAACAGCTCGTCGCGTGTCCTGGTCCACACGATGGCCTGGTTGATCTGGCTCAGCGCGACATGCAGACGGGACATCCGGGCAACCTCACGTTCGCGGGTCTTCAACGCCGTGATGTCGCGCGCGATCTTCGAGGCACCGATGATATTGCCTGCTCCATCCCTGATCGGGGCCATCGCGATTGAGATATCGATCAGGCGTTTGTCCCTGGTCAACCTGAATGTTTCAAGATGTTCCATCCTTTGACCGTGACTGATCTTTTCCAGAATATGCTTCTCTTCGTACTGCCGGTCGGCGGGAATCAGCCGCAGCATGGAAGTGCCAACCATTTCACGGGCGCTGTAGCCGAAGATCTTTTCCGCGCCGCTGTTCCAGCTGGTGATGATGCCGTTCAGATCCTGACCGATGATCGCGTCGCCCGAGGATTCGACAATCGCCGCCAGCCATGCAGCAGCCATTTCTGCCGGATTGCGCGCGCTGATGTCGCGAACCATTGCGAGCAGGTTGCCATCGGGCATCGTAGTCGCTGTCACTTCGGCGCTGAACACCGAGGCGTCCTTGCGCCGGAACTGCCACTCGCGGCTGTGACCGTATCCGGCCTGGATATCGCGCAGCGCCGGCCCGATGTGCGGTATCTCGGATGGTACAACGATGTCCGAGGCGTGCATCCCGATCAGTTCGTCGCGGTGATAGCCCAGCATCCGGCACATGCCCGGATTGGCGTCGAGACAGCGGCTGTCCGCATCGGCGATCAGGATGCCTTCCGGCGCATGCTCGAACAGCGTCCGGTGGAGTGCCTGTTCGGCCAGCCGCTGCGCTTCATCCGGGCCGTTAACCGGGCTTTCGTCTGCGGACTTTGATTTCACGCTGCCTGGCTTTCACGGAAAATCATTTTTCCGTTTGGATGCATAGAGGGCGCGGTCAGCCTCGGCCAGCAGGCTGGCCATCGAATCGATGGCATCCGTGTAGGTCGCGATACCCGCCGAAATGCCTATGCTGACCTTGCCCCCGTCGGCAAGGGTGATGGGTGCCGACACCGCCTCGATGATGCGTCTGGCCAGGGATTCCGCCGAGACGTCGGGGCTGGGGCGCATGAATACGCCGAACTCGTCTCCGCCCAGGCGCACCAGCAGGTCCTCGGCGCGCACCTGCTTCGCCATGCGGCGGGCGACCTCGCACAACACCTCGTCGCCCGCCGCGTGGCCGTGGGTATCGTTGACGTCCTTGAAATCATCCAGGTCCATGTACAACACCGTGAAAGGTTCGCCGGTGCGCCGCGAATGGGCCATTTCGGAATTCAGGGTTCGTTCGAACTGCGCCCTGTTGGCCAGCCCGGTCAGGTAATCAGTCATCGCCAGATGGCCCAGCAGACTGGTCCGGAGCCGGTTTTCGATCGCGGAGACCACCAGGCTGGACAAGTCACGCAACAGCGAACGCTGTGCCTGATCGAACGCACGCGGCTTGGTGTCCACCACCGCAATGGTTCCCAGCGCATAACCGTTGCGGTCAATCAGCGGGGCGCCGGCGTAAAAACGCAGGTGGGGAGCTTGCTTCACCAGCGGGTTGTGCTGGAATCGTTGATCCTGGCGCAGGTCTTCCACGACCAGCGGTTCGTCGGGCCGCATGATGGCATGCGCACAAAATGCAATCTGGCGCTCGAGCTGAGGCACGCCCAGTCCAAGTTGCGACTTGAACCACAGGCGATCGGAATCCATCAATCCGATCACGGCCGCGGGGGTGTTGAATGCCTGGGCCGCCACCCGGGTCAGCGTATCGAAATCCAGTTCGGGCGGGGTATCAAGGATGTCGTAGGAATGGACCGCCCGCAGGCGCTGTGCCTCATTCAAGGGAAGCGCGCATTGCATGTCATGATCGGTCATGGTTACACCCTGAATGAATGTACGGACATGCAAAAGGACCCAACTGTCACAGTCCCCTAGCCTGTCATGCGGCCGGTTATATTCCGTCCGGGCATAGCCAGACTTTAACCGGTTCCCTGCCCGATTTCAACCCGACGGGCTGCAAGGGTTATCCAATCGCCGACACTCCCTGCGCCGGCCTTGCCGCGCGTCACGATCCTGACGCGGTCTCCCTTGGGATCGGGTTCGCGCCGGCTATCCATATTGAAATCGACCGCGCTCATGATGCCGTCGCCGAACTCTTCATGATCAGTGATGTGAAGGTCGTGCCACAGACGTTGACCAGTTCGTAGAAGCGGTACGATCAGCGGGTCGGGCGGTATCGCAGCAGTGGGCAGCGAACCCTTGCGAGGCCTCACCTGGAGTTGCTCGACTGCCTCAGCGGGCAATTCCGGCGCGCCTATCCTGGCCGCCTGTCCGGCGTTCAGCGTCATCTGCCCGAGCAGGGTGGTGGCCGCCCATTCCCTGCTCTGCCCGATCTCCCCCGCCGGCTCAATTGTTTGCGCAGCTTTTGTGTGATGATCAGTTCGGTTACTTCGTTGCGTGCCCTGGTAGCCTCCTTGGATAAAAGTTGAAGATGCTGTTGCCGCGCCGGGTCGGATGTCTTGACATCAAACATCGATTTCCTACGCGGCATGCATCATCACTTCCAGGCAATCTGAATACCGGCCGAGCGAAATCGCCGCGGGCAGGCGAATTTGGACTGGCGGCGGCACCGGGATCCGGCGTTGATACCCTTTTGTGGTGCAGGCTGGGGCCATCCGGGACAACACTGCGCTGCCTATATGCCCCGCATCAGCCACCACCAGCCGGTCAGCGTCGCGAACGAGATCACCAGCCCCACCGCCACCATCAGTGTCGCCAGCGGCGGATCGAGGTCGTGCTCGGTCGCGAGAATCGCGGAAGTGATCATCGGCGGCATGGCCGCTTCGAACAGCGTGATCTGGATCGCCTGGCCATGCGCGCCGAGCAACGGCACATACAACAAAAACAAGGCCAGCGGCGCCAGCACCAGCTTGAATGAAAGGCCTATGGCCAGGTTCCTGACATTGCCCGCGAGATGGCCGAGGCGCAGCTGAAAGCCCACCGCGAGCAGCGCCAGCGGCGCCAGGGTATCGCCCATGCGCTTGAGCACGATAGTCAGCCATTCCGGGTATGCCACGGGCATCAGCAACACCGCGAGCATCAATGCGATGAACGGCGGAAACAGGAAAATCCGTTTTGCCATTTCACCGGCCCCGGGACGCCCCGACGAATAGATGCCGGCAAAGGTGATGCCCAATGTTGAGAGCACCAGGAATGAACCGAGCTGGTCGACGATGATGCCGGCAGCAAGCCCCTGGTGCCCGTAATACGCCTCTATCATCGGCAACCCCACATAGGAGGTGTTGCACAGCCCGCCCGTCAGTATCAGCGCGCCCACCGTGCGCCGCGGCAGGTCCAGCCTGCGCCCGATGAAGCGAAAAAACACCGCCGACAGCGCGAACACTATCCATCCCATCGCCGCCATCAGCCCTATATGTCCGCTGATCTTCAGCTCGTGCACATACAACAGCGTCAGCGCGGGCATGGAAACATGGATGATGAAGCTGTTGAGCACGGCCGGCGTGTTGACCGGCATGCGCTTGTAGCGGTGCAACAGCATGCCGGCGATGAAACACAGAATGAGCAGGATGAGGTTGGTCATGCTTTTCGTCATTCCCGCGCAGGCGGGAATCCAGTCAGTTTAAAAATTCCCGCCCAGGCAGGGTGCTGTCTTTCGGTTTTGTAGCTACGCGGGATTAGATTACGAAAACGCCAAATAAGTCCGTTCGTGGTGAGTGTTTTCCGTTCGTCCTGAGTGCCGCGCATAGCGCGGTGTATCGAAGGTGCGAACGGAAAATGTATCGAACCATAGTTGGGACTTATTCGGCATTTCCTTAATTGCTGGATTCCCGTTTTCACGGGAATGACGGTATCTCTAGTACGGCGCGTTCGCCGCGATAAACGTCTTCAGTTTCGCCACATCCGCATCCATCACCACGCAGCGCTGCGGCAGTTTTTCGATCCCGGCCATGGCCGCGGGACGCTCCGGTTCGCGCCCCAGCGCTTCCTGTATGGTCTCGGCAAACTTGGCGGGCAATGCGGTTTCCAGGCAGATCAGCGGCAGGCTGGGACGGCGCTGCACCAGCCCCACCCTGATGCCGTCGGCGGTGTGCGTGTCCACCATCACACCGTGGTCTTCCCACACCTTGCGGATGGTCCTGAGTCTGTCCTGGTGCGTGCTCTTGCCGGAAGCGAAACCGAACTTCGGCAGCGCATCCCAATAGGCGGTCCCCTTGATGTCGAAAGCGGCGATGTCAGACGCAGCGTTGCCTGATGAACTGCCCGCATCCACCCTGCTCCAGAACTCGCGTACCCTGGCGCCGTCGCGCCCGACCAGGTCGAACACGAAGCGCTCGAAGTTGCTGGCCTTGGAGATGTCCATGGACGGACTGCTGGTCTCATAGGTGTGCTTCGTGCCGCGCGGACGATACACGCCGGTGCGGAAGAATTCGTCCAGCACATCATTTTCATTGGTCGCGAGAATCAGCTGGCCTATCGGCAGCCCCATCATGCGCGCGATATGCCCTGCGCAGATGTTGCCGAAGTTGCCGGAAGGCACCGAGAACGCGACCTGCTCGTCGTTGGATTTCGTCGCGGCGAAGTAGCCCTTGAAGTAGTACACCACCTGAGCCGACACGCGCGCCCAGTTGATCGAGTTGACCGTGCCGATCTTGTATTTCGCCTTGAACGCATGATCGTTGGACACCGCCTTGACCATGTCCTGTGCGTCGTCGAACATGCCGTTGATCGCGATGTTGAAGATGTTCGGGTCCTGCAGGGAATACATCTGCGCACGCTGGAAACAGCTCATCTTGCCGTGCGGCGACAGCATGAATACGCGGATGCCGCGCTTGCCGCGCATCGCATATTCGGCGGCGGAACCGGTATCACCCGAGGTCGCGCCGAGGATGTTCAGTTCCTCGTGCTGTTTCGCCAGCGCATACTCGAACAGGTTGCCGAGCAGCTGCATCGCCATGTCCTTGAACGCCAGCGTCGGGCCGTTGGAAAGTTCGAGGAGATGCACGCCCGGCTCCAGCGTGCGCAAAGGCGTTATCTGGGAAAAATCGGAATCAGCGCGGCCGTTGCTGTACACCGCGGTGGTGTAGGTCTTGTTGATGATGGCCTTGAGGTCGGCCGCAGGAATGTCGGTCGCGAACTTGGACAGCACCGCAAATGCAAGATCAGCGTAGGAAAGCTTGCGCCACATATCCAGCTCGGCGCGCGTCACCTGCGGATACTGCTCCGGCAGGTACAGTCCGCCATCGGGGGCCAAGCCTCCAAGCAGAATTTCGGTGAAGCTTTTCGCGGGCGTATTGCCGCGTGTAGAAATGTATTTCATTCTTTATTCTCTCGTAGCCGTCATTCCCGCGCAGGCGGGAATCCAGCAATATAAATAATCCGGCAAAGCCGACAACAGATATTTTGTCCCTCTGCGCGGGGCATATCAATCAACTGGATTCCCGCCTTCGCGGGAATGACAGTTTTTCAAATATCCTCAACCAGAAACAGCAGCACTGCAGGTGTAACCGAACGAGCTTTATGACGGTCCGCCGAACCGGACTGAATGAAGATTCCCAAACCTTCCGGATAACGCACTATC
>JAJZEQ010000158.1 GCA_021851345.1 Pseudomonadota bacterium | reverse complement strand
GATTGCTTCACTTCGTTCGCAATGACGACAAGGTCGATTGGCTATAACCAACCACTTGGCAACCGTCTTCTGGTTGCTTAGTGGGATGGCTAGTCGTTCCACCAGTAGTTCCATCAGGAGGCGAAGCCGACGCGGCAATCCAGAACACGTCGTCATTGCGAGTCGGCGCAGCCGACGTGGCAATCCAGATGGTTTTTAAAAAATGCATCTTGGTCTTGCTGGATTGCTTCACTTCGTTCGCAATGACGACAAGGGTGTCGTGAATTATGGAAGTATCAATAATTCCCTACTGATGGTCGAGGGCCGCGTACCTGCACGGTGGCAATCTCGATTTGTGTGTCCTGCAATACCTAGCATGGAATATTTCCGGGCGAAACAGATCGGGTGCCGCGATGTGGATGCGGCCGATCAGGGTGTCACTTCGATCCGGGCAGCGCCCGCTGACATTTCGCCGATCACGGCTGCATCGGCAAAGCCTGCCTGCGTGAAGATCGCCAGCACTTGATCTGCTACCGCCGGTGAGCATGAAACCAGCAGGCCGCCGGATGTCTGCGGATCGGTCAGCAGCGCCTTTTGCACCGGGGTGATGGATGCGGCAAGGTTCACGTCATGGCCATAGCCCGCCCAGTTGCGCTCGGAAGCGCCGGTCACAAAACCGCTTTCCGCAAGCTGGCGCACATTCTGCAACAACGGCACCTGCGCCATGCTGATGCGGGCTTTCAGTTTGCTGCCGCGCGCCACTTCGAGTAGATGGCCGAGCAGGCCGAAGCCGGTCACGTCGGTGATCGCATGGACGTCCGGGAGATTGGACAGGGCCATGCCGGGCCTGTTGAGCTGGGTGGTGGTCGCCAGCATCGCGGCATATCCCGCGGCATCAAGCTGGCCTTTCTTCAATGCGGCGGACAAAATGCCCACGCCGAGCGGCTTGCCGAGGATCAGCTTGTCCCCGGCCCGGGCGCCGGAATTGCGCTTGATCCTGGAGGGGTGAACCAGTCCCATCACCACCAGGCCGTAAATCGGCTCCACTGAATCGATCGAGTGCCCGCCCGCGATGGGAATGCCGGCCTCGGTGCAGACAGTCTCGCCGCCCTTGATGATTTTCCCGATGATGTCGATGGACAACTGCTTGATCGGCATCGCAACCAGTGCCAGCGCCATGATCGGGGTGCCGCCCATCGCATAGACATCCGAAATCGCATTGGTTGCGGCGATGCGCCCGAAATCGAACGGATCGTCAACGATGGGAATGAAGAAGTCCGTCGTTGCGATCAGTGCCTGCTCATCGTTGAGCTTGTATACGGCGGCATCATCGGCGGTCTCGATGCCGACCAGCAATTGTTCGGGGATGGGGAATCCGCTCGAGGATTTCAGTATCTCGGTCAACAGGCCAGGAGAAATTTTGCAGCCGCAACCCCCGCCATGGGAAAAGGAAGTCAGCTTGATGTTGTCGGTGTACAAGGTATCCATGTGTGCCTCTAGGTTTGGGTGAAACAGTTTTCCAGCAATTCCAGCAGGGATGCGCGTTCGCGTTCCGGCGCAAAAAGCGGGGCACGGGCTGCACATTGCGTTTGCAGCCGGCCGTAGAATTCCGGGTCGCCGGCGGCACGTTCAATCAGCTGTGCCAATTTTAAACTATCGCCGGCCGGAAAGTAGCCCGCATATTTCTCGCCCAGCATGCCGCGATTGCCCGGGATGTCGCTGGCCAGCACCGGCACGCCGCTGGTGACGGCCTCGATGATCACGTTGGCGCCGCCTTCCATCCGGGAAGTGATGGCCATCAGGTGGCTGCGCTTCAGGCGCTGGCGTGTCGCGGCATGGGGCAGATTGCCCAGCCATTGGTATTGCGGGTGGCGCTGCCGGGTTTGCTCGGCCAGCCTGCCCAGCGCCGGGTCGAGCGCGCTGCCGATATGGATCAGGCGGATCTTTTTCGCCTGCAGAAGTTCTGCCGCGCGGATGAATGTGGCGGGGTCTTTCTCGCTGCGCATGTGGCCTATCATCGTCACGTCAAAATATCGCGGCGGGGTTGCGGGATGCTTGTCGAGCGCCTTGAGCGAGGGTGCGGACTGATAGATGACCCGGGTCTTGCTGCGTGCTGCCTGGTCGAGCATCTCCAGACCGGCGGGCTGCAACACCACCAGGTGCGTGGCCAGTTGCAGCGAACGCTGCGCATCCGCGTCGCTGAGGATATCCCTGTACAGATCCGTGCCGGTGAGCACGACAACCAGCGGCCGCGCAGGAAAGGCCGCGGAAAACGCGGCAATGGATGACGCCGAGCGCCGGGCATGCAGTGCTATCATCGCATCACAAGGGTTGCCGTCCCATTGCACTGCGATCGATACCCGGTAATCCTTGCGCAGGAAACGCGACCAGCGCCGGGCGGTTTGCCAATTGCCGTTGTTGGCATTGGCCAGTGCGGGGCTGATAATGACGATATGCGGTTTAGCCATTTAACGATGCCAATTCATTCTTCTTTCCGGAACGCCTCTCCCGCCCAACTGGCGGCCATGCTGCTTGATGCGCGTGATTATACGCTGGCGCTGTTTGAACGCTTTCAGGCAGCCGGACTGGATGATCCGGCACGCGTGCCTTATCTCGCGATCGTCAATCCGCCGCTGTGGGAACTCGGCCATATCGCATGGTTCGCCGAATGGTTTGTGCTGCGCGAGGCCGCCACGAGCCACCCCGCATCGGCGCGGCGCCCCTGTTTGCTGGATGCGGGCGACCACTGGTTCGACTCGAACACTGTCGCCCATGCCAGCCGCTGGAAGCTGGACCTGCCTGATACCGCTGCGATAAAAAGATATGCGGATGAAGTCCTGCGGCGCATCCTGGAAAAACTTGCACATGCCACTGATGACGCGGCCGCGCTGTACCCGTTTCAGCTGGTGCTGGCGCATGAAGATATGCACGGCGAGGCTTTTGCCTACACGCTGCAAACACTGGGATTGACCGCGCCGACTATCCTGGCGGGGACAGCCTGGCCCGGGGCGCGGGAATCATCGGCCCCGCCGCGCGACTTGCACTTCGCGGACACGACATTCCAGTTGGGCAGTCCCATGACGCGCGAATTTGTCTTTGACAACGAGAAGTGGGCCCATGCTGTCCGCCTTCCCGCATTCGACATCAGCCCAACGCTGGTATCGAACCGGGAGTATCGGCGATTCATGCTGGAAGGCGGCTATGACGACCCGCGATTCTGGAGCGCGGCCGGGCAGGCATGGCTGGCC
>JAJZEQ010000080.1 GCA_021851345.1 Pseudomonadota bacterium | reverse complement strand
AACAGCTTTCCACCAGTCCTTCAGCAAGAATGAGGTAACCCTTCCCGGTTTTTACCAGACAATATTCAAATTCAGGATGCACACTTACAGCCTGATTGGCTGGCAATGTCCAGGGGGTCGTAGTCCAAATTACGGCAGAAGCAGATTCACCAGCAGACACATAATGACCAAACTCTTTGGAAAGCCGCTCCTTGTCGTCAACTTGAAAAGCGACATCAATTGCGGGCGAGGTCTTGTCTTCATATTCGACTTCCGCCTCGGCCAGCGCCGACTGGCAATCCAGGCACCAGTTCACCGGCTTGTAGCCCTGGTAAAGATAGCCGCGTTCATGGATGTCGCCGAGCGCGCGGATGATGTCGGCCTCGGTCCTGAAATCCATCGTCATATAGGGATGGTCCCAGTCACCCAGTACGCCGAGACGGATGAAATCCTTTTTCTGCCGCTCGATCTGCTCCTTTGCGTAGGCGCGGCACAGCGCGCGGAACTGCGCGGGCGGGATTGCCTTGCCGTGTTTCTTCTCCACCTGCAATTCGATCGGCAGGCCGTGGCAATCCCATCCGGGCACATAGGGCGCGTCAAATCCCGCCAGGGTCTTGCTCTTGATGATGAAGTCCTTGAGTATCTTGTTCACCGCGTGGCCGATGTGGATGTCGCCGTTCGCATAGGGAGGGCCGTCATGCAGGATGAACACCGGCTTGCCCTGCTTGGCGGCACGGATCTTTTTATAGCGTTGCTGCTCCTGCCAGCGCGCCAGCATTTGCGGCTCGCGGCGGGCCAGGTCGCCGCGCATCGGGAAGGGCGTGTCGGGTAAATTCAGTGTGTCTTTATAGTCTGCCATATCGGGTAATCTGTCCTGTTGAATCCTTGCCCCGGCGGGCAATCAATCATGTTGTTCGAACCACTTCCTTGCCTGCTCCACATCTGCGGCAATCTGACGCGTCAACGCCGCCACATCCGGATATTTCTCTTCATCGCGCAGTTTCTGCAGAAACTCCACGCGCAAATGCCTGCCATAGATCTGCTGCGAAAATTCGAACAGATGGACTTCCAGAACAGCCTTGCCATCCTGTTTCACCGTCGGGCGCACGCCCAGACTGGCCACCCCCTGCAACACGCCCAAACCCTCGGCGTGCGCATTCACCACATAAATTCCCGACAACGATGTACGCATATGCTTCAGTTGGATGTTGGCAGTGGGATAACCTATTTTCCTGCCCATTCCATCTCCATGCACCACACGCCCGCTGATGCTGTAATGCCTGCCCAGATAATGCTGCGCAGAACGCAACTGCCCCGCGGACAATGCGGCGCGCACTGCCGTGCTGGATATGCGCACACCATCATGCATGACGCTGCGTACCGCCTGCACCTCAAAGCCGCGGGCTGCCCCGAACTTTTCCATCAGCGCAAAATCACCGCTGCGCCCGCTGCCGAAGCGAAAATCGTCGCCGATCAGCACGAACCTGGCCGACAACTTTTCATACAGCGCATTGATAAAATCCGCCGCGCTCATCTGCGCAAAGTGCGCGTTGAAACGGCACACGTGCACACGATCCACGCCCAGCCCGGAAAACAACTCCAGCTTCTCGCGCAAAGTGGTCAATCTTGCCGGCGCCTGCAGGGGCGTGAAGAATTCGCGCGGATGCGGCTCGAAGATCACCACCGCCGCCGGCAAGCCGCGCGCCCTGCCCTCGGCCAGCAACTGGCTCAACAAAGCCTGATGGCCCAGATGCACACCGTCGAAATTACCGATGGTGAGTGCAACGGGCCGGGAGTCAGGGGAATAAAGTCCGCGAAGAATCAACATGGGCGCGGATTATACCGCAGGGCGAATGAGCCGTAGGCCTTATCCGCCGAATGAACAGCATTGAAACCGCCCCGCTTCAACCTGATCAAACTTTCTTCAGGAATTCCGGTTTCAGCCGCAGGCCTTTGACTTTGTCAAAATTGCCCTCGACGGCTTCATCGCCTTCTCCGAGGCGGATATTCTTGATCACCGTGCCTCTTTTCAGCGTAACGGACGAGTGTTTCACCTTCAAGTCCTTGATGACCTGCACCGAGTCGCCGTCCTTGAGCACGTTGCCATTGCTATCTTTCACGTCCGTTATTTTTTTCCCGGACTTCTTGCCTGATTTTTTGCTTTCGGTCTTTACAGTTGCGATCGGGTCAGCACCACGGCTAGCCCGTCCCGCCCACCGTCAGGCCATCGATCCGCACCGTGGGCTGCCCCACACCGACAGGCACGCTCTGGCCTTCCTTGCCGCAGGTGCCGACACCGGAATCGAGCGCCATGTCGTTGCCTATCATCGCGATGCGAGTCAGCACGTCAGGGCCGTTGCCGATCAGCGTCGCGCCCTTCACCGGGTGGGTGATCTTGCCGTCTTCTATCATGTAGGCTTCGGCGGTGGAGAACACGAATTTTCCGCTGGTGATGTCCACCTGGCCGCCGCCGAAATTCACCGCATACAAGCCGTGTTTTACCGACGCGATGATTTCCTGCGGGTCCTTGTCGCCGTTGAGCATGTAGGTGTTAGTCATGCGCGGCATAGGCAGGTGCGCGTAGGATTCGCGCCGCGCATTGCCGGTGACCGGCATGCCCATCAGCCGCGCGTTGAGCGTGTCCTGCAGATAGCCGCGCAGTATGCCGTTCTCGATCAGCGTGGTGCACTGGGTGGGATTGCCCTCGTCGTCCATCTGCAGCGAGCCGCGCCGCCGCGCCAGCGTGCCGTCATCCACCACGGTAACGCCTTCGGCGGCAACACGTTCGCCGACACGGCCGGAAAATGCCGAGCTGCCCTTGCGGTTGAAGTCGCCTTCCAGGCCGTGGCCTATCGCCTCGTGCAGCAAAATCCCCGGCCAGCCGTTGCCCAGCACCACGGTCATGTTGCCTGCCGGGGCCGGCCTGGCATCCAGATTCACCACCGCCTGATGCACCGCCTGAGCGGCATATTTGCGCAGCATCGCATCGTCGAAATAGGCGTAATCGAAACGCCCGCCGCCGCCCGCCGCGCCCTGTTCGCGCCTGCCGTTACTCTCAATGATGACCGTGACCGACAGCCGCACCAGCGGGCGTATGTCGGCATTCATCAGGCCGTCGCTGCGCGCCACCATCACCACCTCATATTCCCCCGCCAGCCCGGCCATCACCTGCACCACACGCGGATCGAGCGCGCGCGCATAGCCTTCGAGGCGTTCCAGCAACGCGACCTTGTCGCCATCCTTCATGCTGGCGATGGGATCATGCGGCAGATAGATATCGCGGCGCGAACCGTGGCG
>JAJZEQ010000082.1 GCA_021851345.1 Pseudomonadota bacterium | reverse complement strand
GGAACGCACCATGCGCTGCACCCCCGCAGACAGGGCGACCGAGGAATCCGTATAGCCGGTGTGCACCCGATAGGAAATGGCGCGGTCGTTGTATAGCGAGGCAAACACCTCCCTGATCGCATGCAGGATGTTGTCTATGCCGTGGATGTTGAGAAAGGTCTCCTGTTGCCCCGCAAAGGACGCATCCGGCAGGTCCTCGGCTGTCGCGGATGAACGTACCGCGAAACTGGCATCGCTGCCAGCGGCAAGATCACTGTAGTGCTGGCGGATTTCCTGTTCCAGACGCGGCGGCAGCGGGGCTGCCGATATCCAGCCGCGAATATCCGCGCCTGCCCTGGCCAGTGCTGTTACGTCATCCACGTCCAGCGCTTCCAGCGTTTTCTTGATGCGCTGTTCAAGGCCATTGTTCTTGAGGAAATCACGGTAGGCATCCGCTGTTGTCGCAAAACCTCCCGGGACACACACGCCGGAAGCGCTGAGGTTGCCGATCATCTCGCCCAGCGAAGCATTTTTTCCGCCAACCTGCTCAATGTCAGCGATGCCCAGTGACTGAAACGGAATTACGTATGGCTGCATTTCTGATCTCCTGTTTTTTCGAATTTTTCCTGCGTCGACCGGCGGACTTTGAAATCCCGGAACACGTTTCATGCCTTGTTATTGATCGCTTGTATTATCTGCACGGCGATTTCCTCGATCGATCGTGACGTCACATCGAACCATTTTATACCTTCGCGCCTCATCATGCCTTCCGCAGCGGAAACCTCCCTGCGGCAAGTGTCGATTGCGGCATAATTGCTGCCCGGCCGCCGTTCCTGCCGAATAAGGTGCAGCTTCTCGGGAGCTATGGTCAGGCCAAACAGCTTGTCACGGAAAGGCAGCAGGGTGTCGGGCAGTCGGTCGCGCTCGAAGTCCTCCGGGATGAGCGGGTAGTTTGCAGCCCTTAGGCCGAATTGCATCGCCAGGTACATGCTGGTCGGGGTCTTGCCGCAACGGGAAACGCCCACCAGGATCACGTCGGCATTTTTCAGGTCCGCATCGGATACGCCGTCATCGTGTGCAATCGCGAAACTCATCGCGGCAATCCGGTTGGTGTATTCCCTGCCTGCCTGTCCATGCGAACGGCCGACAGTATGCGCAGACCTTACGCCCAGCTCCTTTTCCAGCGGCGCGATGAAGACCTCGAACAGATCGAGAAATAGCGCATCTCCCTGGCGCAGCATCGCGCTTATTTGCGTATTCATCATGGTCATGATGACCAGCGGGCGAATGCCATCCCGCTCCCGCACCTCACGCATTCTCGACAGGCAGTCCACAGCCTTTTCCGGACTATCCACAAACGGAAATCGCATTTGGCGAAAGTTTATCCCTTCAAACTGGGAGAGCAGGCCTTTGCCCAGAGTCTCGGCGGTAATACCGGTGCCATCCGAAACAAAAAATATCGAGCGGCCGGATGGTTTAATTCTGTCCGGTTGCTCGTGTAGGGCTGATTTTTTGGTGGGCTTGTCCATGTTAACAATGTCATTCTGATCTATTCCGCAACCATTGCAGCATGTAACAGCAAATAGTGAGGATAGCAATTTTATTCATCGCGATTTCACGGGCGGTGCGTTATTCATGAGCTGCAGAATAGGGGCCGGCAATACCAGAGTCAAATTTCTGCCTGCTTTGGCTGCCATGGTTTGGGTGCAACCAACAATCAGCCGCGCGGGTGATGCTGCGCATGCAACTGTTTCAAGCGCTCCCGCGCCACATGCGTGTAAATCTGCGTGGTGGAAATGTCCGCATGGCCCAGCAACATCTGCACCACGCGCAAATCAGCCCCATGGTTCAGCAGATGAGTGGCAAAGGCATGGCGCAGCGTGTGCGGCGAAAGCGACTTGTGCAACCCGCCATGTTCGGCATGTTTCTTGATCAGGAACCAGAACATCTGGCGTGTCATACCTTCGCCTCTGGCAGTCACAAACAGCGTGTCGCTTATTTGTTTGCCCAACAACGCACCGCGGCCTTCCGCCAGATAGCGGCGCAGCCAGTCCAGTGCCTCTTCGCCCAGCGGCACCAGGCGTTCCTTGCTGCCCTTGCCCATCACGCGCACCACACCCATGTCCATGCTCACTTGGGTGACACGCAGCGTCACCAGCTCGGACACGCGCAAGCCGGAGGCGTACAGCACTTCGAACATGGTACGGTCGCGCAAGCCCAATGGCGTTTGAATATCCGGTGCCGCCAGCAGAAGTTCCACATCCTGCTCCGTCAGACTCTTGGGCAAGTTGCGCGGCAACTTGGGCGCATCGATCTGCAGCGTCGGATCAACGGAAATTTTGCCTTGCCTGAGCAGATAGCGGAACAGGCGCTTGAGGCTGGATATGCTGCGCCCGGTGCTGCTGGGTTTGGCCTTTTGCACGACGACCAGATGGGCGAGGTAGCCTTGTATGTCGCCGTGGGCTGTTCGATCTATGGGCAGGCCGCGCTGCTGCTCCAGCCATGCGGCAAATTTGCTCAGGTCTCGCCGGTAGCCGTCCAGCGTGTTGCGTGACAGGCCGTCTTCCAGCCACAGGTTATCGCAGAACTCATCGAGCAGTTCAGCGTTGCTCATGCGCCAGCAGCCAACGCTTGATGTCGAGTGGTGCGCCGCTTGCGTGGCCCATGAACCCCCCCAGGCCGGAGCTGCCCACCACGCGATGGCAGGGGATGATGACGGGAATGGGATTTGCTCCGCAAGCCTGGCCAACAGCCTGTGCGCCGGATTTCAATTCGGCCGCCAACTCGCCGTAGCTGCGCGTCTCCCCGCGCGGAATGCTGCACATTGCCTGCCAGACTTTTTGCTGGTGCGGCGTCCCGCCGGGTTTGATCGGCACAGTGAACTGCATGTCGGGACTTTCAAAGTAGCGCAGCAATTGTTCGCACGCGGCTGCCGAGAGCGCGCCGTTTGCGCGCCTGGGTTTTTCGGTAGCCGGGAGAAAATCAATGCGAAGCAGAGCAGTGTCATCGCAACGTATGCCGAGCACCCCGAACGGAACTGGTAGTTTTGCCTGATAGTCCATGAGGCAATGATAGCGCACAAATAAAAAACGGGAGCAAGCTCCCGTTTTTTGTTCCGCGCAAGAAATTACCCGCGATCAACCACGGATTGCCAGCTTTTCCTTGATACGTGCCGACTTGCCTGAACGATCGCGCAGATAGTACAGCTTGGCGCGGCGCACTGAGCCGCGGCGCTTCACTTCGATACTGGCGATGATGGGCGAGTAAGTCTGAAAGGTGCGTTCAACGCCTTCACCTGCCGATAT
>JAJZEQ010000238.1 GCA_021851345.1 Pseudomonadota bacterium | reverse complement strand
GGAAGAAGTACGCAGCGCGGCGCAGCAGATTCTCGGCATGCATCTGGTTACACATCAAACCGGTCCGGAGGGGCAAGTCGTGCGCCGCTTGCTTGTCGAAGAGGGCGCGCAAATAGCCCAAGAGTTTTACATCGGCATGGTGATAGACCGCAGCAAGCAGCGTGTAGCCCTGCTCGCGAGCAGCGAAGGCGGAATGGAGATCGAGCAGGTCGCCATGCACGCGCCGGACAAGATACACAAGGTTTGGATAGATCCGGCGACTGGGTTGCGCGATACCGAGATGGACTCAATCGCCCGTGCCATCGGCATACCCGCGGCAGCCCATGTCCAGGCGCGTGCATGCCTGCAGGGTCTGTACCGGGCTTTTGTGGAGAAAGACGCGATGCTCGCGGAAATCAATCCATTGGTGCTGACCGCGGATGGTCGCCTGCTGGCTTTGGATGCAAAGTTTAACTTTGATAGTAACGCGCTGTACCGGCATCCCGAGATTGTGGCGTATCGCGACCTTGATGAAGAGGACCCTGCCGAGATCGAGGCGTCCAAATTCGATCTCAGTTATATCGCACTGGATGGCGACATCGGCTGTCTGGTCAATGGCGCGGGGCTGGCAATGGCGACCATGGACATCATCAAGTTGTACGGCGGCAATCCGGCGAATTTCCTCGATGTGGGCGGTGGGGCGAGCACGGAAAAAGTCACTGAGGCGTTCAAGCTGATGCTGAAGAATCCGAAGCTGAAAGCGATATTGGTGAACATCTTCGGCGGCATCATGAAATGCGATGTGATCGCCGCGGGCGTGGTCGCTGCGGCGCGCGAAGTTGATCTGAACGTGCCTTTGGTGGTGCGCCTGGAGGGCACCAATGTCGAACTGGGCAGGAAAATCCTGGCCGAATCCGGCCTGACTATCATTTCCGGCAGCGACATGGCGGATGCGGCACAAAAGGTCGTTGCGGCAGCCGGGGAGAAACAATAATGTCCATCCTGATCGATAAAAACACCAGAGTGATGACGCAGGGCATGACCGGCAAGGTGGGCCAATTTCACACTATTAATTGCAAGGCCTATGCGAACGGTGCGAGTTGTTTCGTCGCAGGGGTGAACCCGAAAAAAGCGGGGGAATTGTTTGAGGGTATTCCGGTATATGAGTCGGTGCTCGCTGCAAAAGCAGCGACCGGAGCCACGGTGTCGGTGATCTACGTCCCGCCATCGGGTGCCGCGGCAGCAATCGATGAGGCGGTCGAGGCAGATATGGATCTGGTGATCTGCATCACGGAAGGTATTCCGGTGCACGACATGCTGCGCACGCGTTACAGGATGCAGGGCAAGCGCACCCTGCTGATCGGGCCGAATTGTCCGGGCCTGATCACGCCCGACGAAATCAAGATCGGCATCATGCCCGGGCACATACACCGCAAGGGACGCATCGGTGTGGTGTCGCGATCGGGGACGCTCACCTACGAGGCAGTCGGGCAATTGACCGCATTGGGTTTGGGCCAATCCTCCTGCGTTGGCATCGGCGGTGACCCTATCAATGGCTTGAAGCATCTCGATGTGATGAAGCTGTTCAACGAAGATCCCGGGACCGATGCGGTGGTCATGGTGGGCGAGATCGGCGGCAGCGACGAAGAGGAGTGCGCGCGCTGGATCAGGGACAACATGAAAAAGCCGGTGGTGGGTTTCATCGCCGGCATCACCGCGCCTCCCGGCAAGCGTATGGGGCACGCAGGTGCAATCATTTCCGGCGGTCAGGGCGGTGCCGAAGACAAGCTGGTAGTGATGGAAGAGTGCGGTATCCACATCACGCGCAATCCGGCGGAAATGGGGCGCACGATGCAGAAGGTACTGAAGAGTTAAGTAATGCTGGAAATGTTCTCCGCATCGCAATTCTGGGTCGATGTGTTCAAGATCATCGTGATCGACCTGCTGCTTTCCGGCGACAACGCAGTCGTTATCGCGCTCGCGTGTCGCAATCTTCCTGCCGGGCAGCGCAGCAAGGGCATCCTGTTCGGTGTGGCGGGCGCGATAGGCCTGCGTGTGATATTGACGTTCTTTGCTGTGAGCCTGTTGTCGCTGCCTTATCTCAAGCTGGTCGGTGCACTGCTGCTGCTGTGGATAGGCATAAAGCTGATCCTGCCTGAGGAAGATCATAACGCGGACAATATTCAGGCTGACACGCGGCTGCTGGGCGCGGTCAAGACCATCATCATCGCCGATTTCGTGATGAGCCTGGACAATGTGCTGGGTGTGGCGGCCGCAGCCAAGGGTAATGTGGCGCTGCTGGTGTTTGGCCTGCTGATCAGCATTCCGCTGATCGCATGGAGCAGCCAGCTGGTACTCAGGCTGATCGATCGATTTCCGTTCATCATCTATGCGGGTGGCGCGCTGCTGGGATACGTCGCGGGTGAAATGCTGGTCAGCGAGGCTTTGTTCAGTCCGCTGGTGGAGACACGGCATTACCTGCATAGTCTGGTTCCGGTGTTTTGTGCGCTGCTGGTGTTGGCGGCGGGAAGGTGGCTGGCGGTGCGCAAGGCTGCGGCAAGAGCAGTCATCAACCTGGTGGACGAAGCGGTTGTGGCAGGGGTGGATGGCAAGCCGCCGGCCCCGAAATACGCGAATATCGTGCCAGACGATAAATCGCCGGGCGATAAATCGTAAGGGGGAGGGATGATGAAAATACTGATACCGGTCGATGGTTCGGCTTATGCCCAGCATGCAGTCGAGTACGTGATCAGAAATGGGGCGGCCTGGAAGGAATCACCGCAGGTATTGCTGCTGAACGTGCAGTGGAATGTGGCGGCGGGCAATGTCAAACTGTTCATCAGTCAGGAAACCATCAACGATTATTATCGCGAGCAGGGAATGGCCGCACTCCAGCCTGCCCGCGCTGCGCTTGATGCCGTTGCCTTGCCCTATCAGTACCACATCAGCGTGGGTACCCCCGCGGAAGCGATAGCCCAGTATGCCGATCAGCAAAAAGTGGATCAAATCGTGATGGGCAGGCAGGGACAGGGCGGATTGCAATCATTGTTGCTGGGTTCAGTAGTGAACAAAGTCCTGCATCTGGCAAAATGCCCGGTGCTGCTGGTCATGTAAATACAGCCTTGCCGTCCTTTAATGACCAATCTTTTTTGGATAACTGCCAGTAAACCTGAAGGGTTATGGTGGGTTGATGGGAAGTATATTAATATCTGCGCCGTATCCTGCATGGAAATCCACATCACTCTTGTCAATAAGTTCCCGGGAAAAATATGAGTAAGTGGTCATTTTGGCAGAAGGACTGGTTGGTGGGTTTGCTGGTGGCCTTGTTTTTTTTGGCGGGCGCAAGAAGCGACTTGATCCAGAGTCTGGAGCGCAAGGCCTACGACCTGGGTGTTTTGGCCACTTCGCGCACACCGAGCGACAAGATCGCGGTAATTGCGATTGATGACCAGAGTATCGCCAATTTGGGACGCTGGCCATGGCCGCGCGAAATACATGCCAAAATGATCGATATCCTGACGGCGGGCCATGCCAAGGTGATCGGTTATACCGTCTTTTTCTTTGAACCGCAGGCGGATGCAGGGCTGGACTATATTTACAGGATTGCCGAATTGCTGCGCAATTCCACACTTAAAAAAACTTCCAATCCGGCGCAGCAGGCAGAACTGGCGCAGCTTGATGCGTTGCTGCGTGAGGCTGCGACAAATCTCGATAACGACCAGAAACTCAGCGATAGCATAGCCAGGGCCAACGATGTTTTGCTGCCGATATTTTTCGAGCTTGGAGAGCCCCAGGGCAAGCCCGGTCATCCCTTGCCGGACTATGTTTTGCGCAATAGTCTTCCGAATGTAAAAGATCCGGGCGGTTCCGGTGAATTCCCGCCGCCTTCAAGAGGTGTGTTGTCACCGATCCCGTTGCTGGGCAGCAAGGCGATGTCCATTGGACACTTGAACAGTGATCCTGATGTCGACGGGGCAGTGCGTACTGAACCCCTGGTGGTGAGCTATTACGACCAGTATTATCCCTCGCTATCATTGATGCTGGCGGCCAAAAGCCTGAATCTCGATCTCGGGGACATACAGATCAATCTGGGCACAAGTGTGCGGTTGGGGAAACAGATAATCGCCACAGATCCGCAGTTAAAGATGTACACCTATTTTTACAAGGACAAGAATGGGCGACCGGCATTCCCCGTGGATTCTTTCTATGACGTTTTGAGCGGCAAGATTCCGGCTGAAAAGTATCGCGACAAAATCGTGTTGATCGGAGCTTCGGCAGCAGGTGTCGGATCGTTGCAGGTGACACCAGTTTCCTCTGCCATGCCCCCGGCGGAGATATTGGCGCATTCTGTATCCAGCATCCTCCAGGGGGACTTTTTTGTATCGCCAAACTGGGCTGGATGGGCCCAAGCCGGAGCTTTTCTGCTGGTTGCGATTTATCTGACCCTGCTGTTGCCGCGCCTGAATGCAGCCATAGGTTCGTGGGTTACGGCGGTGTTATTCATTGCATTGCTGTCCACCCAATTTATTTTAATGACCGCCCAGGCGTTGTGGCTGCAATTGATGTTGCCGGCCGCCCTGCTATTGGTCGGGCATTTGCTCCTTACCACCAAACGTTTTTTGGTGACCGAGAAAGGTAAACGGAAATCAGATGCGGAATCCGCGGAAAGCAATCGCATGCTGGGTTTGGCTTTCCAGGGGCAGGGTCAGCTGGATATCGCCTTCGACAAATTCCGCAAGGTGCAGGTGGACGACAGCCTGATGGAGGTGTTGTACAACCTGGGGCTGGATTTCGAGCGCAAGCGGCAGTTCAACAAGGCAGAGTCGGTATTCAAATATATGGCGGAATATAACCCGAAATTCCGCGACCTGGATGCGCGCCTTGCCCAGACCAAGGCGATGTCCGAAACGGTGTTGCTCGGCGCTGCATCCGGCAGAAGCAACGCCAGTACATTGGTTTTGGACAACAGCGGCGTGTCCAAGCCGATGCTGGGGCGTTATGAAATAGAGAAAGAGCTCGGCAAGGGTGCGATGGGCGTCGTGTATCTGGGCAAGGATCCGAAAATCGGCCGTGTGGTGGCAATCAAAACCATGGCCCTGGCGCAGGAGTTCGAGGCCAGTGAAGTAGAGGAAGTGAAAGCCCGGTTTTTTCGCGAGGCCGAAACTGCCGGCCGCCTCAATCACCCGAACATCGTGACCATGTATGACGCGGGTGAGGAACACGACCTTGCCTACATCGCGATGGAGTTTCTTAAGGGCAGGGACTTGGCATCCCGCACCAAAGCGGATAATTTGCTGCCTTTGCCCAAGGTGCTGGGTATATTTTCAAAGGTTGCCGACGCGCTGGACTATGCGCACAAACAGAACGTGGTGCACCGGGATATCAAGCCGGCCAATATCATGTACGACCCGGAAACTGACACGCCAAAATTAACCGATTTTGGAATTGCGCGCATCACTGATTCGAGCAAAACCAAAACAGGCATGGTTTTGGGAACGCCGTCGTTTATGTCACCCGAACAATTGACCGGCAAGAAAATCGACGGGGCTTCAGACCTTTTCTCATTGGGCGTGAGTTTGTATCAAATGGCTTGTGGTAAGCTTCCGTTCGAGGGGGAGTCTATGGCTCAATTGATGTACCGTATTGCCAACGAGCAGCCTACGGATATCCTGAGCATCAAACCGGATTTGCCGCAATGTCTGGTGGCAATAATAAATCGCTCATTGGCAAAGCGGATTGAGGAGCGCTATTCCAGTGGTGCTGAAATGGCCAATGACTTGCGTCGTTGCGCCGCGAGCTTACAGGGGTAATACATGAAGGTTACGGAGGCATTGGAAATATTCAGCCAGACGCATCCCGGGATGGTGCGTTCACACAACGAGGATAGCGTTGCCTGCGAGCCCGCTTATGGATTGGCGGTGCTGGCGGACGGAATGGGTGGTTACAATGCCGGCGAGGTCGCGAGCGGGATAGCCGTTTCGGTGGTGGTGACCGAAGTCAGCCACTCTTTGCAGAATGCCAGCCCGATTGATCGCGATGAAACAAGCGACGAAGAACTGGGTGTGATGCTGTTGCGCAACAACATTCAGAAGGCGAATGCCTCGATTTTTCATGCGGCGGAAAGCCAGCCGCAATATTCGGGTATGGGAACAACCATTGTTTCCGGGCTGTTTTATGACAACCGCGTGGTGGTCGGACATGTCGGGGATTCGCGCATGTACCGGTTGCGCGGCGAAGTCCTGGAAACGGTCACCCGGGATCATTCATTGCTACAGGAACAGATTGATGGCGGGATTATCAGTGTGGAAGATGCGCGCCTGTCAAAAAACAAGAATTTGGTGACCCGCGCCGTCGGGATCGACGCGCAAGTGGTGCCGGAAATCCATGTGCTTGATGTGCTGGTCGGGGATGTGTACCTGCTATGTTCGGATGGCTTGAACGACATGGTCGAGGATGAAGACATACAGTCCACGTTGTATGCATTGCAAAACAATTTGCCGCTTGCCGCTAGTCAGTTGATACAGATGGCTAACGACAATGGCGGACGGGATAATATTTCCGTGATATTGGTGAAAGTAAAAGGCGGGTTCTCCGTTCCGCGAGGTTGGCTGGCAAAATCTTTCGCCTGGTTTAAAAGATAATTAGCAAGAGGATTATGACTATGGCTGCAAAATTGATACTTAGCATGGACGGGGCGGTACTTAAAGAGTTTCCCCTTAACAAGGAGCGCATGACCATTGGCCGCAAGGAACATAATGACGTTGCCATAGACAACCTTGCGGTAAGTGGCGAGCACGCTGCTATTGTTACCATACTGCACGATTCCTTCCTGGAGGATCTGGATAGTACCAATGGGCTGGAAGTTAACGGGGTGCCGACAAAAAAGCATTTTCTGCAAAACAACGATGTGATCGGGATCGGCAAATACAGGCTGAAATATATCAGTGATCAAGTCACCCAGACCACTCCTGCCGATTTCGAAAAAACGATGGTGATGCGCAGTCCACCCAAACAGTTTTCTCCCGGTGCGGGCAATCCTCCAACCAATCTCGGCCCTGCGCACGGGCTGGCCGGAAGCAGGCCGATGCAAAGTGAAGCGTTAGAAAAAACCGGAAAATTCGAAGCTCAAAAAATCACGGCACCGGCCGTCCCCAGTCAAGCTGCCGCACCGGCAGTTCCTGAATCTGCGCCCAAACCAGTTCCACAAGCTGGCGTTCCACAGCAAGTTGCGGTGGTGCAGGTCTTGACCGGGCCAAACGCGGGCAAGGAGCTGGAGTTGATAAAAAACCTCACCACGCTGGGTAAGCCGGGCTTGCAGGTGGCTGTATTGACCAGGCGTCCCCAAGGATATTTTATCACCCATGTCGAAGGGGCAAGTTTTCCTTTGGTGAATGGCCAGGCGCTTACGAACCAGGCACGCCAGTTGAAAGAGCATGACGTGATCGAGCTGGCGGGGATCAAGATGGAATTCTATTTCAAGGGTTAGTAGTGGGAATAAGACAGAAGGCCGTGGTGCCCGGTGTCTCTCGCCGGGCCGGACAGTCCGGTAGCCATTCGACCGTATGGCAGAATCCTTGCCGCTGCTGTGCCGGATATGTATTGAAGCTGCCGCGTGGCGACGCAAACAAGTTTTTCCTCTGTTCTTCGCCGTGAAAAAAAGAGCAATCCTGATCGTACTCGGGCTATTGATCGTCCTGGTCTTTGTGGGCAATGCCGCCCGGTTTTACAGGCTGGATTTTGTCGCCCAACTGTCATCGCTCATATACGACTACCGTATGCGCCTGACGATGCCGCGGACACTGGATCATCGTATCGTTATTCTTGACATCGACGAAAAGAGCCTGAAGGAGGAGGGGCGCTGGCCATGGGGGCGGGACCGCTTGGCGCTGTTGATGGATGAGTTGTTCGATAAATACGGTATAGCCGAGGTGGGATTTGACGTGGTTTTTGCCGAAAGGGATGATAGTTCCGGTCTGAAGGAATTGGAAAAGCTCGGGCAGAACCAGCTCAAAAATGATGTCACGTTTCAATCGGTTCTCAGCCGGGTCAAGCCGCAACTCGAGTATGACGAGTTGTTTGCGGACAAGATCAGAAATCGCAAGGTGGTGCTGGGATATTACCTGAACAATCAGAAAAATATCAATGTGTCAGGGAGTCTGCCGGAACCGGCTTTCCCTGCCGGGACATTCAAGGGTTATCCGATTGAGTTCACTACCTGGAATGGCTATGGCGGGAATCTTCACGAATTGCAGCAAGCTGCCGCGGATGCCGGACATTTCAATCCCATGGTGGACTCCGATGGTCGCGTGCGCCGCGTGCCCATGTTGGCCGAATATGCAGGTGCATATTACGAATCCCTATCGCTTGCGATGGTGCGCACCCTGCTGGGCTATCCAAAACTGGTACCCGGTTTCGCCAGCTTGAAGAGCGGCGGGTATGCGGGCTTGGAATGGCTGGAACTGGAAGTTGTCGGGGGCAATCTGAAAATCCCCGTGGACAGGGATGTGGCCACCTTTGTGCCATACCGTGGAAAACAAGGGAGTTTCCGTTATATTTCGGCCACGGATGTGCTTCATGGCAGGGTCGACATCTCGCAGCTGAAAGACAAGATCGTTCTGGTTGGTACCACTGCTCCGGGGCTGATGGATATGCGCTCAACCCCTGTGGATGAGGTTTATCCCGGTGTGGAAGTCCACGCCAACCTGATTGCTGGCATTCTCGACCAGAATTTGAAGCAGCGGCCGGCCTATATGCTCGGAGCTGAAGTGATCTGGTTGTTGCTGATCGGTATCGCATTGAACTTTTTGTTGCCGCTGTTCAGTCCGGCAAAGGCAATTCTGACCTCGGTGCTTGTGCTGGGCACTACTGTGGCGCTGAGTCTGCTGATGTGGACATATGCGGATATTGTGATGCCTGTGGCTAATAGTATCGTTATGATCGCGTTGTTGTTTGCCTTGAACATGTCTTACGGCTACTTCGTGGAATCGCGCATCAAGCGGCAAATTACAGGGCTGTTCGGGCAGTATGTTCCCGGCGAATTAGTCGAAGAAATGGCGAAACACCCGGAAAGCGTGTCCATGGAAGGCGAGAGTCGGGAAATGACGATCCTGTTTTCTGATGTGCGCGGCTTTACAACCATAGCGGAAAGCCTGGAACCCAAGGAATTAGCACTGTTGATGCATGACTTTCTGACTCCCTTGTCGCGTGTGGTTTATAAGCACCACGGCACGATAGACAAATATATGGGTGATTGCATCATGGCATTTTGGGGCGCGCCATTGCACGATCCTGCTCATGCGCGCAATGCCATGCTGGCTGCAATCGAGATGCAACTGACCTTGCAGAACTTGCAGCCGTTCTTCAAGGGGCGAGGCTGGCCTGAGATACGCGCGGGTATAGGAATCAACACCGGACGCGTCAGTGTGGGCAACATGGGTTCCGAACTTCGTGTAGCCTACACGGTTATGGGCGATGAAGTGAATTTGGCTTCGCGCCTGGAAGGCTTAACCAAACAATACGGGGTTGACCTGATAGTAGGTGAAAATACCCGGAATACCGCAACCGATTTTATTTACCGTGAACTTGACCATGTGCGGGTAAAAGGTAAAGATAAGCCCGTTGCGATTTACGAACCATTGGGATTGGCCGGTGAGGCGAGCAAGGAACTGCATGATGAAGTGAGATGGTTCCATGATGCGCGCCGTTACTACCGTAAACAGGATTGGGAGCAGGCGGAACTACAATTGATGAATTTGCAGCGCATGTTTCCGGCTACAGAACTGTATAGAATGTATGCGGAACGCGTGGCTTTCTACCGTAAAAATCCGCCACCCGCTGACTGGGATGGCGTGTTCGTGTTCGAGACCAAGTAATCCGTTATTTTTCCCGATAAACATTCAGGATAATCAAAACATCATGAAGCTAAGGGTATTGGGGTGCAGCGGTGGTATTGGTGGCAATCTACGCACCACTTCGTTCCTGTTGGATCAGGATGTGCTGATTGACGCCGGCACCGGGGTGACAGAACTCAGCCTTACTGAACTTGCCTTGGTTGATCATGTTTTTGTTACCCACTCCCATCTCGATCATGTCGCTTGCATTCCCTTCATGGTTGACAGTGTCGGGTTCATGCGGGATAAGCCGTTAACCGTTCACGCAACCGAGGAAACCCAGGAAATTCTCAGGCAACATATTTTCAACTGGAAAATATGGCCGGATTTCACTGAGATACCCAATGTTCGCCAGCCCTATATGCGTTACCAGTCCGTCGAGCTGGGCGTGCCCCGGGTTTTGAACGGGCGGAAAATAACTGCCATACCAGCCAACCATGTTGTTCCGGCGGTCGGCTACCATCTGGACAGCGGTGCGGCCAGTTTGATATTCAGCGGGGATACCACATCCAATGACGCACTATGGGATGTGGTTAACAAAATTAATAATTTGCGATACCTTATCATAGAGACGGCATTCCCCAATAGCGAGAAAGACCTGGCGATTATTTCCAAGCATCTTTGCCCCAGTATGCTCGCCGAAGAATTGGCAAAACTGACTCGCGAGGCGGAGATTTTCATCACTCACCTTAAACCGGGCGAGTTGGAAATCACCATGACGGAAATCGAGGACTGCGTGCTCGGATTGCGCCCCAGAATGTTGCTCAATAATCAAGTATTCGAATTTTGAAGAATGAAGATGATTTTCATTTTTAAGCTTCCCGAAGCATAAATTTTTCAGGTTGAGGTTAGTGAAATCTGGAACATCATGCAGATTGACCTGAAAAATCTTCAGGCAGGCGCAGACCGGAAGTCCGGGCGCAAACCGCAAGTAAAATGCAGGTTTTGATCGATGGGTTATGGATGGTGCCGAGACCGGTACGAAACAGCCTCATGAAACAGGCAAGGGAGTGGAAATGAGCACAGTTATGGCAGCCAAAACCGCTACAAGCAATGCCGGTGATATCAAGGCCAAGCTTGAGTTTACCAAGAGCCTCAATCAGGTCAGCAACAAGATACATGCCACCGGCAATGTTGATGAAATCATGCTGGATGTCAGCAGGGACATCTGCGCGCTGTTCAATGCAGACAGGCTGACCATTTATGTTGTCGGCGAAGACAATATTTCACTGGTTTCCAAGGTCAAAACCGGCCTTAACTCCTTCAAGGATTTAAAGTTGCCCATTGCCGAGCAGAGCCTTGCCGGATACGCGGCAATGCATAAAAAATTGCTCAACATAAAAGATGTCTACGATGAGAAGGAACTGGCCGGATACAGTCCCCATCTGCGGTTTTTGCAGGAAGTTGACAAGCGTACCGGATATCGCACCAAGCAAATGCTGGTCGCGCCTATACTGGACGCGTCCCATGGTGATCTTGTCGGCGTAATTCAGGTAATCAACAACAAGGCCGGTGCCCCTTTTTCCGTTCTGATTGAAGAGGGTGTGCAGGAACTGGCGCAGACCATGGCGGTGGCGTTGCGCCAACATCTGCGCCAGCGTGAAAGTTCGATTAAAACAAAATACGATTACCTGGTGGCAGACGGGGTTCTTTCCGCCGCAGAGTTTGAGCTGGCAACGCGTACAGCCAGGCGCAAGGGTATAGATGTTGAAGAAGTGCTCTTCGACGAATTCCAGGTCACTGTCCCGGCCCTGGGTAAGGCGTTGTCCAGTTTCTTTGGCGTGCCTTATGAGGCCTACCGTGGAGATCGCCCCAAGCCTGCAGAATTATTGAAAAATCTGAGACGCGAGTATGTTGAAAGCAGCCACTGGGTCCCTCTCGTGGAATCCCAGGAGGGGTTGGTGATATTGACCACTGATCCGGAGCGCATCCAGGCTTCGCGCGTCGTCAACAATATTTTTCCTAAAAACCGGCTGGTCTACCAGGTTTGTTCGCAACGCGAATTCACGCAAACCCTGAATCTGTTCTATGGCGGCGGCGCTGCTTCGGAAGGTGGCGGCATGGCCGATGAATCGTCCATGGACGACTTATTATCCAGTATGGGCGGTGACGAAGAGGAAGGGATCGTTACTCCCGATGAGGTCAGTGCCGCTGGCGATAACGAACTGGTCAAGCTGGTCAACAAAGTCATCGTTGATGCCTACCGGATGGGTGCATCGGACATCCATGTCGAGCCCGGACCGGGCAAGGCCAAGACACAGATCCGGGTGCGCAAAGACGGGTCATTGTTGAACTACATCCAAGTTCCATCAACTTACCGCAACGCACTGATAACGCGCATCAAGATCATGTGCGACCTGGATATTTCCGAGAAACGCAAGCCGCAGGACGGCAAAATAAAATTCAAGAAATTCGGCCCGCTGGACATCGAGTTGCGTGTCGCGACAATTCCTTCACAAGGCGGTGTGGAAGACGTGGTGATGCGTATTCTGTCCTCGGGAGAACCGTTGCCGCTGGAGAAAATGGGCTTTTCGGCACGCAACAATGAGCTGATCCGGTCAACGGCGACCAGGCCATACGGATTGTTCTTTGTATGCGGCCCGACAGGCTCGGGCAAGACCACTACGCTGCACTCCATACTCAAATATATCAACAAGCCTGAAACCAAGATCTGGACCGTCGAAGATCCGGTGGAGATTACCCAGAAGGGGTTGCGCCAGGTGCAGATCAACAAAAAAGCCGGGCTGGATTTCCCCACCATCATGCGTGCTTTCCTGCGCGCTGACCCGGATGTGATCATGGTCGGCGAAATGCGCGACAAGGAAACCGTGTCCATCGGCATCGAAGCCTCATTGACCGGCCATCTGGTGTTTGCCACGCTGCATACCAATAGCGCCCCGGAATCCATCAACCGCCTGCTGGATATGGGTATGGATCCATTCAACTTTGCCGATGCATTGCTGGGTATATTGGCGCAGCGCTTGGGGAAGCGCCTGTGCGGCGATTGCAAGAAGCCGCATATAGCGACTGCCGACGAAATAAAGTCGATGCTCACCGAATTCAGCTCCGAGTTGACTAACATCGCCAGCTGGAAAAAAGACCCGGTTGCGGCGATGAAGAATTTGTATAACGAATGGGTAAAATCATTCGCCGACCCCAAGGGTCAATTCACCCTTTATACCCCAGTGGGTTGTGAGAAATGCACCGGCACCGGCTATCGCGGGCGGGTTGGATTGCATGAATTGCTGATAGGCACCGATCCGATCAAGAAGGCGGTCCAGGAGCGCGCCCGTGTTGCCGATTTGCTGTCCATCGCTTTGGAGGAGGGGATGCGCACCCTGAAGCAGGATGGCATCGAGAAAGTGCTGCAAGGCATTACCGATATGCACCAGGTACGAGCTGTCTGCATAAAGTAGGAGAAGCCCATGAATTTTATCCGCGTTTTTTCCGACGTACTTTTCCGGTTTTGCTGATATCTCGTATGCATTCCACAGATAAACTCCTGCACCGGTTGAAGGAACTCAATGAGATTGGTATCGCGCTGTCCCGGCAGCGCGATACCAGCAGTTTGATGGAAACCATACTGGAAGCGGCAAAACGCATAACGAATGCCGATGCCGGCACGCTCTATCTCCACGAGCCTGAACAGCGGGTGCTGCGCTTCGAGATTCTGCGCAACGATACGCTTGATACGGCGATGGGCGGAACCAGGGGCACCCCGATCAGTTTTTATCCTGTTCATCTTTACGACGAAGCTGGCAATCCCAATCACGCCATGGTGGTGAGCCACTCTGCGCTCAGCGGCGAAACAGTGAATATTCCCGATGCCTATATGGCCAGGGGATTTGATTTTTCTGGCACCAAGAAGTTTGATGCCAAGACCGGCTACCGCTCGAAGTCGTTTCT
>JAJZEQ010000240.1:2705-3308 GCA_021851345.1 Pseudomonadota bacterium | reverse complement strand
TCTTGCCGGTGGACAGGTCCATCACCGTGTCGCCGCCCCAGCGGATCGCCCAGGTCATCTTCTCCACTTCTTCCTGGATGCTCGAGCCCAGCGCGGAGTTTCCGATGTTGGCGTTGATCTTGACCAGGAAGTTCCGGCCGATGATCATCGGTTCGGCTTCGGGATGGTTGATATTCGCCGGGATGATCGCGCGCCCGGCGGCCACTTCGCTGCGCACGAATTCAGGCGTGATCTGTTTGGGAATAGCTGCGCCGAAGTTCTCGCCGGGATGCTGCCTCAGCATCATCTCGGAAAGTCCTTCGCGGCGCTGGTTCTCGCGTATCGCGATGTATTCCATCTCCGGCGTGATGATGCCGGCGCGGGCATAGTGCATCTGCGTGACATTCTTGCCGGGCTTGGCTTTGCGCGGGGCGCGGCGCAAATTGAAGCGCATCTCGGCCAGTTCAGGATCGTTCAGGCGCTGTTGCCCGTAAGCTGAGCTGAGATGATCCAGTGTTATGGTGTCGCCGCGCTCGGCGATCCAGCCCTCGCGCAGCGCGGCCAGGCCTGAGCGGATATCGATCTTGACCGACGGATCGGTATAAGGACCGGAGCAGTCATACA
>JAJZEQ010000240.1:0-2695 GCA_021851345.1 Pseudomonadota bacterium | reverse complement strand
CCATGCTGGCCGGCGTTTCAGCCTGGGATATCTCGCGCATCGGCACCCGCAGATCGGGACGGCTGCCTTGCACATAGAACTTGCGCGAGTTGGGCAGCGGTTTGACCGCCGCCGCATCGACATGCGCGGCGTCAGCGGTAAATTTGGCTGCCAAAAACTGGGGATTTGCGTTCATGCGATGCTCCTAAATAATCAGGGGAGCATCAGCAAGATGCTTCCCTACGACGGCATTACCCGTACAGGTTCGAAGGGTGTATCTCACTCCGCCCCATGAAATGTCCGGCGAAGACCCCTAGCTGGGGGCGAACGGTAATGCAAAGGGCCGGCAAAAGCAAGGGGCCATCAATCATTGAGTAGCAAGGGTAGCCTTGCTATACTGCAAGCATAGGGCGTTACTAATTTTGCCGGATTGGGAGTGGGGATGCTGGATATGGAACAAGCGCGCTTCAACATGATAGAGCAGCAGATACGCCCGTGCGAAGTATTGGAGGGGCGGATTCTGGAATTGCTCCAGCACGTGCGCCGCGAGCATTATGTGCCCAAAGAAAAACGCGAAATGGCTTTCATGGACACGGAGATCCCGTTGGGCTATGGCGCTTTCATGTGGCAACCCAAGCTGGAAGCGCGCACAGTGCAGGAGTTGCACCTCACCCGTAATGACAGGGTGCTGGAGGTGGGAACCGGTAGCGGGTACCTGACTGCACTGCTTTCTTCGCTGGCCGGACATGTAACCTCGGTCGAAATCGTGCCGGAATTGAGCGCCAAGGCCGGACAAATTCTGAAAACCTACCACCACAATAACATCACACTGGAAATCGGTGATGCGGCCCATGGCTGGGGCGGTGGCGCGAGTTATGATGCCATCGTGCTGACCGGCTCTACGCCGGTGCTGCCGACCATGTTCCAGCACAGCCTGAATATTGGCGGGCGATTGTTTGCCATCGTCGGCGATGCGCCTGCGATGGAAGTCAAATTGATCACCCGACTCGCAACAGACATCTACGAGACCGTCAACATCATGGAAACCAGCGTTGCACCGCTGATAAATGCGCTGCAGCCCAACCGCTTCGTGTTCTGAGCCAGTCCGGCATTGCGCCGCCCCGCGATAGAATGTATATTAGTATATTCTGATATATCTGCCGTGCAAAACCGATGAAACTAAAACCCATTTTTCTGGCAACATTGCTGGCCGCAAGCAGTTGGGCGCAGGCTGCCGATCTGCTGGAAACCTTCCATGCCGCATTGCTTAACGACCCGGTATTTGCCGCCGCACGCGCAAAACAACAGGCAGCACAGGAAAAATTGCCGCAAGGCCGTGCTTTGCTGTTGCCATCGGTTAACTTCAACGCGAACACCGCTTATAACAACCAGGCTACCCAGTACCTTGGGACGTTTCCCTTCCCGAATGGCGCTTACAGCTTCAACAGCAACGGCTACGGTGTGACAGTGGTGCAGCCCCTGTTTCGCCAGCAAAACTGGGTGGCGTATAACGAGTCAGAATTGCAGGTTGCGCAATCAGAGATAGAACTCAAGATTGCCGAGCAGGATTTGATTCTGCGCGTTGCCCAGGCTTACTTCGATGTGCTGATCGCGCAAGACAGCGTGCAGCTTGTCGAGGCGCAAAAAACCGCCATCTCCGAACAGCTTGGTCAGGCCAAGCGGAATTTCGAAGTCGGCAGCGCCACCGTCACCGACACGCTTGAAGCCCAATCCCGCTACGACCTGACCGGCGCCCAGGAGATCGCCGCGCGGAACGACCTGGAAATCAAACGCAGCGCACTGGAGCAGTTGATCAATGCGACCCCGCAGGATCTCAAGCCGCTCGGCAAGGATTTGCAGCTGGAAACCCCGCAGCCCGCGGATATGGAAAAATGGGTGGATCTCGCGCAAATGTCCAATTTGCAGCTTGCCATCGCTCAGGCGGGCAAAGAAATCGCGGAAAAGGAAGTTCAGCGCAATCGCGGCGGACATTACCCGACAGTGGATCTGGTGGCCAACTACACACAAAGCAATGCCAATGGCAGCGGCTTCGGTGTGGGTATCGATACCACCAACAAAAGCGTCGGCGTGCAACTGAACATGCCGCTGTATGAAGGCGGCGCTGTGGATTCCAAGTGGCGCGAAGCGCAAGCCAATCAAGAGCGCGCGCGCCAGCAACTGGAAGACGCGCGCCGCAGCGCCGCACAGCAAACCCGCCAAGCCTATCTCGGCGTGGTCAGCGGAATCGCCCAAGTCCAGGCATTAAAGCAGGCGATGACTTCCAGCCAAAGCATGCTGGACGCGAGCAAGCTGGGGCACGAAGTCGGGGTGCGAACCAATCTGGACGTGCTGAATGCCGAGCAGCAGCTCTATTCCACCCGGCGCGACTTGTATCAGGCTCAATACAACTACCTGCTCAGCCGGCTGCGGCTAAAAGCCGCGGTCGGTGCTTTGAGCGAAGAAGACCTGAGCAAAGAGAATCAGGCGTTACAATAAGATAAAAAGTACAAGGGGCAAGGTACAAGTTAAAAGCAGAAGCAAAGTACGGTTTTGCTTGTACCTTGCCCCTTGACTCTTGTACCTTTAACCAGTTTCTTGACACCCCTTGACTCCAGCTGCTTAAATGCGCGCTGTTCATTTGCTGAACGCATTCCCCTGTCCGATGACAACAAACACGAAACGCATGGAGTATGAACAGTTGCGCACGGATATGAAT
>JAJZEQ010000101.1 GCA_021851345.1 Pseudomonadota bacterium | reverse complement strand
GGCGACATCCATGAACGCGGCTATCTTTACCAGGGCTACAAGCCGGTGAACTGGTGCCTGGATTGCCAGTCGGCGCTGGCCGAGGCGGAAGTCGAATATGAAGACAAGACCTCGCCCGCGATAGACGTCGGCTTCGAGGTAATGGACAAGGCCGCTCTGGGCAAGGCGTTCGGTGTGTCGCTGCCGGCCAATGCCAAAGTGTATGCGGTGATCTGGACCACCACGCCCTGGACCTTGCCGGCGAACCAGGCGGTGTGCGTGCACCCGGAACTCCAGTATGACTTGATCAAAACGCCCAAGGGCTATCTGATCCTTGCCTACGATCTCGCGACCCAATGCCTGGCACGATACCAGCTGGGCGGAAGCAACGACAGGGGAGACGGCATTGCGGCGACCTGCAAGGGTGAGGCACTGGAAGGATTGCTGCTGCAGCACCCGTTCTACGAGCGCAGTGTGCCTGTCATCTGCGGCGGGCACGTCACGCTGGAAGCGGGTACCGGCCTGGTGCACACCGCGCCGGCGCACGGCCTGGACGATTATTTCGCCGGCCAGAAATACGGCCTGCCCACCGACAGCCCGGTAGGCGACGACGGCAAGTTTTCCGCAAACCTGCCGCTGGTCGGCGGATTGTTCGTGTGGAAAGCCAACGATGTGGTGACAGGCGCGCTGCAAGCCAGCGGCCATCTGTTGCACATCGAAAAAATGCAGCATAGTTATCCGCATTGCTGGCGGCACAAAACCCCAATCATTTTCCGCTCCACGCCGCAGTGGTTTATCGGCATGGATAACGTTGCGTCTGGCGGGCTTGCCGAGACAGAAAATCTGGTGCAAGAAAAACGTTTGCATTCAGCCAAATCTGAAAAGCGTGACGGGCAGAGTTTGCGTGATTTGGCTAACAAGGCGGTCGAGCAGACCGAATTCTTCCCGAATTGGGGACGCGCCCGCCTGGAAGCGATGATCAGGAACCGCCCCGACTGGTGTGTGTCGCGCCAGCGCAGCTGGGGTGTGCCCATGCCGTTCTTCGTGCACCGCGAAACCGGCCAGCTGCACCCGCGCACGCAGGAGTTGCTGGAGCAGGTGGCCCTTCTGGTCGAGCGCGACGGCATCGAGGCGTGGTTCAGCCTGAACTCCGTCGACCTGCTCGGCGCCGAGGCCGAGCAGTACCGGAAGCTCGGCGACACGCTGGACGTGTGGTTCGATTCCGGCACCACGCATGCGTCGGTGTTGCGCCATCACCCGGCTTTCGGGGACGAGGTTCGGCGGCGCCTGGAGCAGAACGAGCCGCCGGCTGATCTTTATCTGGAAGGTTCGGACCAGCATCGCGGCTGGTTCCAGTCCAGCCTGCTGACCGCCTGTGCGATCAACGGCCGCGCGCCTTACGCCGCGTTGCTGACACACGGTTTTGTCGTGGACGGCAGCGGCCACAAGATGTCGAAATCCAAAGGCAATGTGATCGCGCCGCAGAAGATACTGGACACGCTGGGGGCCGATATCCTGCGCCTGTGGGTGGCATCGACCGATTACTCCGGCGAGTTGACGATCTCCGACGAGATACTCAAGCGCGTCGTGGAAAGTTACCGGCGCATCCGCAATACCTTGCGTTTCCTGCTGGCGAACATCGCCGATTTCGACCCGCAGCAGCATGCCATGCCGGTGCAGCAGTGGCTGGAGATAGACCGCTATGCGCTGGCGCTGACGCAGAAATTACAAGATGAAGTGAAGCAGGATTATGAATGCTATGAATTTCACTCGATCGCGCAAAAATTGCAGACCTTTTGTTCCGAAGATATGGGCGGTTTTTATCTGGATATTTTGAAAGACCGGTTATACACCGCTGGCAAAGCTTCAAAACCACGCCGTTCCGCGCAGAGTGCGCTGTACCACATCACACACTCACTGGTTCTTTTGATTGCGCCGATACTGAGTTTTACCGCCGAGGAAGCGTGGGAGGTACTGAGGGGTAAAGAGTTTTTGTTTGATACGATAAAAAATGAAACCAGCATATTTATGGGAGAGTGGCATAAGTTTCCGGAATTGGAAAATTCTGACGTCTTTAACGAATGGGCGATACTAGGTGAGAATGTGTTGGATAAATGGAAAACCATTCGCTCCAGCCGCGCCGAGGTCAATAGAAAATTGGAGGAGGCCCGTGCATCTGGTCTGATTGGCTCGGCACTTGCTGCAGAAGTTGATGTATATGCGACGGGTTCTTCTTATGAAGATTTGGCTAGCTTGAATAATGACCTGCGCCTGGTATTCATCACCTCGCGTGCCACCGTGCATTCCGTTGGCACTGCGGCGGAAGAGCGTATTGTTGTGACACCAAGCGCCCATGAAAAATGCGAGCGCTGCTGGCATTACCGCGCGGATGTCGGCGCGGACCCGCAGCATGCTACGCTGTGCGGCCGCTGCGTGAGCAACCTGTACGGCAGCGGCGAGGTGCGACGTTATGCTTAACCGATGGTTATGGTTGAGCGCGCTGGTGATCGTGCTCGACCAGCTGAGCAAGGCGTGGATTACCAGTCATTTTGCTTTCGGTGAAAGTTTCACTGTGCTCAGCGTGTTCAACCTGGTGCTGGCGCATAACACCGGCGCAGCGTTCAGTTTTTTGAACGATGCGGGCGGGATGCAGCGCTGGCTGTTCAGCATCATCGCGCTCGCCGCCTCGGCCTGGATAGTCTGGTTGCTACCCAGGCACAGGGCGCAGCTATTGTTTTGCTTCGGCCTTAGCATGATACTGGGCGGTGCGCTGGGCAACCTGATCGACCGGATCGCCTATGGTTATGTGGTGGATTTTTTGTCGTTCCACTGGCGACAATATTATTTTCCGGCATTCAACCTTGCCGATTCGTCGATTACATGCGGCGCATTCGTACTCATTCTGGACAGTTTTTTGAAAGATAAAAATGGACTTGTTACTCGCTAATCCGCGCGGCTTCTGCGCCGGCGTCGACCGTGCCATTGAGATCGTGGAGCGCGCGCTGGAACTGCACGGCGCGCCCATCTATGTGCGCCACGAGGTGGTGCACAACAAATTCGTCGTGGATGGCTTGCGCCAGAAAGGCGCGATTTTTATCGAGGACCTTGCGGATGTGCCTAGCGGCAGCATCCTGATCTTCAGCGCGCACGGGGTGTCCCAGGCGGTGCGCCGTGAGGCAGAAGCGCGCGGGCTGACGGTGTTCGATGCGACCTGCCCGCTGGTGACCAAGGTGCATATCGAGGTGTCGCGGATGCGCGAGCAGGGCAAGGAGATCGTGATGATAGGCCACGCCGGCCATCCCGAAGTGGAGGGCACGATGGGCCAATGTGAAGACGGGGGCAAC
>JAJZEQ010000125.1 GCA_021851345.1 Pseudomonadota bacterium | reverse complement strand
GAACCGCGCGATGTTGCGCGCGGTGGGTTTTGGCGACAAGGATTTTGACAAGCCTATCGTCGGGGTGGCGAACGCGCACAGCACCATCACGCCGTGCAACATGGGCATAGGCGCATTGGCTTTGCGTGCCGAAGCCGCGCTGAAAAGGGCCGGCGCGATGCCGCAGATGTTCGGCACGATCACGATCTCGGACGGCATCTCGATGGGCACCGAGGGGATGAAATTCTCGCTGGTGTCGCGCGAGGTGATTGCCGATTCGATCGAGACCGTGTGCAACGGCCAGAGCATGGACGGCGTGCTCGCGATCGGCGGTTGCGACAAGAACATGCCGGGCGCGATGATCGCACTCGCTCGCCTGAACATTCCATCCATCTTTGTTTACGGCGGCACGATCAAGCCCGGCCACTACCACGGTCGTGACCTGACCATTGTCAGTTCGTTCGAGGCGGTGGGCCAGTACACGGCGCACAAGATCGACGAAACAGAACTCGCTGAGATCGAGCGTCATGCCTGTCCCGGCGCGGGTTCCTGCGGCGGCATGTACACCGCGAACACGATGTCTTCGGTCATCGAGGCGATGGGTATGAGCCTGATGTATTCCTCGACGATGGCGGCGGAGGACCTGGAAAAAGCCGAGAGCACCGCGAAGTCTGCCGAAGTGCTGGTGAACGCGATCAGGAAGCAGATCCTGCCGCGCCAGATATTGACACGCAAGGCATTCGAAAATGCGATTGCGGTAACCATGGCGGTGGGCGGTTCCACCAACGCGGTATTGCACCTGCTTGCGATTGCCCATGCCGCAGAGGTGCCGCTGACGATAGATGACTTTGAAACCATACGCGGGCGCGTGCCTGTGCTGTGCAACCTGAAGCCGTCCGGACAGTATGTCGCGACCGATCTGCATACCGCCGGCGGGATCCCGCAGGTGATGAAGATGCTGCTGGCGCACGGCGTGCTGCACGGCGATGCGCTGACCATCACCGGCCAGACCATTGCGGAAGTGTTGCGGGATGTACCCGCCGAACCGCGCAAGGACCAGGATGTGATCCGCCCGTGGGGCAATCCGGTATATGCACAGGGACACCTCGCGATCCTGAAGGGCAATCTCGCCACCGAAGGCGCGGTGGCCAAGATCACCGGCGTCAAGCTGGCCAGGATCACCGGACCCGCACGCGTGTTCGAGTCCGAGGAAGACTGTATGGCGGCCATCCTGGAGCGGAAGATTAAAGCCGGCGATGTGGTGATCATCCGCTACGAAGGCCCCAAGGGCGGCCCCGGTATGCGCGAGATGTTGTCGCCGACTTCGGCGATCATCGGCGAAGGTCTGGGCGATTCAGTCGGCCTGATCACCGACGGCAGATTTTCGGGCGGCACCTACGGTATGGTGGTCGGGCATGTTGCCCCGGAAGCTGCGGTGGGCGGGACTATCGCGCTGGTCAACGAGGGTGACTCGGTGACCATAGATGCGGATCAGCGCCTGCTGCAACTCAATGTGGATGACGAGGAGTTGGCGCGCCGCCGTGCCGCCTGGCAGCCTCCCGCACCGCGATATACGCGCGGTGTGATGGTGAAATATGCCAAGCTGGTGTCGACGGCAAGCAGGGGCGCAGTGACGGATTAGTTCGTGAAAAACTTTTTCCGCCTGGAAAAACCCGCGTGAGTCTGCGTAATCTGGTGCAGCTACCAGCCATTCGACTATGCTGTCAAAAAACGACAGCCAAGTCGCCGGTTATGCGGATTGAATGGTTTTTGAATTGAAGGTTTATATTTATTACGGAGTAGAAGATGTCTGAAATTACTGCAAGCATGGTCAAGGAATTGCGCGAGATGACGGGTCTCGGCATGATGGAATGCAAAAAGGCACTGGTCGAGGCCAAGGGTGACTTGAAGGCGGCTGAAGAACAAATGCGCATCAAGAGCGGTGCCAAGGCGAGCAAGGCGGCCAGCCGCGTGACTGCGGAGGGCGTGGTCAGTACCTATATTGCAAATGACGGCAAGAGCGGCGCGCTGGTGGAAGTGAACTGCGAAACCGATTTTGTTGCAAAGAATGATGACTTCGTCGCATTCGCAAAAAATGCCGCCGAGACCGTTGCGAAAAAAAATCCGGCTGACCTGGATGCGCTGTCCGGCATGGCGATAGTCAACGGCACGGGCAGCGTGGAAGAAACCCGCAAGGCGCTGATCATGAAGCTGGGCGAGAACATCAGTATCCGCCGTTTCGAACGCTACGCGACGACGAACGGCAGGCTGTCCAGCTATCTGCATGGCAGCAAGATAGGCGTGCTGCTGAATTTCACCGGCGGCGACGAAGCGCTGGGCCGCGATCTCTCCATGCATATTGCCGCCAGCAAGCCCAAATCCATCGATGCTTCAGGAGTGAATCCCGTGGACATCGAAACCGAGCGCCGTATCGCGATCGAAAAGGCGCGCGAGGGCGGCAAGCCCGAGGCGATGCTGGAGAAGATCGCCGAAGGCACGGTGCAGAAATTCCTCAAGGAAGTGACGCTGCTGGGCCAGGTGTTCGTCAAGGCCGAAGACGGCAAACAGACCATCGAGCAACTTCTGAAATCCAGGGGCGCATCGGTATCTGCGTTCCGGATGTTCGTGGTGGGCGAAGGCATCGAGAAAAAGGTTGAAGACTATGCGGCTGAAGTTGCCGCAGCTGCAGCTGCGGCAAAGGGTTGATTGAACATGAGCGTACCCGCCTATAAACGCGTCCTGCTCAAGCTGAGCGGCGAAGCCCTGATGGGCGACGACAGTTACGGCATCAACCGCGAGGTGATCGCGCGCATTGTGGCAGAGATTGCGGAGGTGGTTGGCCTGGGCGTGCAAGTGGCGATCGTGATCGGCGGCGGCAATATCTTCCGCGGCGTGGCTCCGGCTGCGGCGGGGATGGACAGGGCGACCGCGGATTACATGGGCATGCTGGCCACGGTGATGAATTCCATGGCACTGCAGGATGCGATGACGCGCGCGGGCCTGGATTGCCGCGTGCAGTCCGCCCTGAACCTGGAGCAGGTCGCCGAACCGTTCATTCGCGGCAAGGCGCTGCGTTATCTGGAAGACGGCAAGGTGGTTATATTCGCGGCCGGAATCGGCAGCCCGTTTTTCACCACCGATACCGCGGCGGCTTTGCGCGGCGTGGAAATGTCTGCCGAGGTGGTGATCAAGGCCACCAAGGTGGACGGGGTTTATACCGCCGACCCCAGGAAGGACCCCCGCGCGGTTCGCTATCAGAGCCTGAGTTTTGACGAGGCGATCAGCAAGAATCTCCAGATCATGGATGCGACGGCGCTGACGCTGTGCCGGGACCAGAAATTGCCCATTATCGTGTTCAGCATCTTCAAACCGGGAGCGCTGAA
>JAJZEQ010000005.1 GCA_021851345.1 Pseudomonadota bacterium | reverse complement strand
ACCCTTGCCGTCATTGCGAACGAAGTGAAGCAATCCAGCAAGACCAAGATGCATTTTTTTAAATCATCTGGATTGCCGCGTCGGCTTCGCCTCCTCGCAATGACAGGTGTTTGTGCCATTGCTCGCAGCTGAAGCCTTGTTGCAATGACGAGGCATTCTGGATCCCCGAATTCGCGGGAATAATGCATGCTTTCCCATCTTGCGTACGCCAGCGCACATACAGCACTTTGCGTGCAGCAGACTATGCGCATGGTGATTAAATTTGCAGCCGCAAGTTTTGCTGCAATTCACAACCCCTTTAAATTTTTATCCCGGAGAAAAAAATGGAACACACCTTACCCCCACTGCCTTACGCGATGGACGCGCTGCAACCCCATATTTCAAAGGAAACATTCGAGTACCACTACGGCAAGCATCATCAGGCCTACGTGACCAATCTTAACAAGCTGATCAAGGGCACCGAATTTGAGAGCGCCGCGCTGGAAGACATCATCAGGAAATCTTCCGGTGGTGTTTACAACAACGCCGCGCAAGTGTGGAACCACACTTTTTTCTGGAGCTGCATGAAGCCGAAAGGCGGCGTGGCCCCAACCGGGGCGCTGGCCGGTGCCATTGACAAGAAGTGGGGCAGCCACGACGAATTCAAGAAGGCATTCGCGACCTCCGCCGTGGGCAACTTCGGTTCCGGCTGGACCTGGCTGGTGAAAAAGGCCGATGGTTCGGTGGATATCGTCAACATGGGCGCGGCCGGCACGCCGCTCACCACGGGTGACAAGGCTCTGTTGTGCGTGGACGTGTGGGAACATGCTTATTACATCGACTACCGCAACCTGCGCGCCAAGTTCGTTGAGAACTTCATCAATCATTTGGCGAACTGGGATTTTGCGGCAAAGAATTTCGCTTGAATTTCCGGTTATGAACTTGGCAAAAAATAATATCCCGCGCCACGTCGGTTTTATTCCCGATGGAAATCGTCGCTGGGCCGTGGATCATAACCTGCCCAAAGAGGACGGATATGCTTTTGGAATTGCCCCGGGATTGCTGCTGTACGAAAAATGCAAAGAATGCGAAATGGAAGAAATTTCCATTTACTGTTTCACTCAGGACAACACCAAGCGACCTTCCATTCAGAAACAGGCATTCAGCGAGGCCACCGTTGCATTCGCTTTAGAAATTGCACGCCGTGGGGCGGCTTTGCTTGTTGTCGGAGATGAGACATCGACGCAATTTCCCCAGCCGTTAAAAGAATTCCGGCAGCGCCGGGGTGTCGGAATGAAAGTTAATCTGCTTGTCAACTATGGCTGGAAGTGGGATCTGGACGGACTTAAAAATGGTGGCCTGCGTTCAGATGAAATTTCACGCCTGGATTTGATCGTGCGTTGGGGAGGAGGGCGCCGATTGAGCGGTTTTCTCCCGGTACAGTCCGTTTATGCGGATTTCTATATAAGGGATGAATATTGGCCGGATTTTGAGCCGCAGCATTTTGAACACGCACTCGCCTGGTTTAAAAATCAGGACCAGACTCTTGGCGGATGAATCATGGTTCCCATTTGGGCAGATTTTCGACTGGCTGAAATTGCTTTGGTCATGATTTCATGGTGATGCATGATTTCATGTCGATGATAGACAAACGAAAAAATGGAGAAAACGATGACTGCATATTTTGGAATTGAAGAACACAATGCGCAAGGTTTTCTCGAAAAAAATATTGTATGCCTCCCGCGCTCACCGGATGGCAAAACGGACTTGCACAGTATTGTTTCGCCCATCAAGAATGAGGATATCGTTTTCATCAAACACTGCGCACCACTATCCAGTCTGCATATCAAGGCCATTGGTGTTGTGCTGTCGGACTATCCAACCGAAAGCAATCTTGGGATCTGCTTGCCTGTCGACTGGGTGTGGCGGGGAGAAAAAGTTCTGGAGAATTTTGATGAAGTGCTGCTGTTAAACGGCAACCCGCTCTATGAAGAGCACAATATTCTGGTGCAAAGGGAAATCATCAATTTATTGCCGGACAAATACCAATTGCCGCAAGAATGGTAAATCCGGAATGTCGAACCCTTCGGCCCAAAGAGCCGGCATGCCCTGCAATTGTATTGAATGTTCTTTTTCTGGCGTAACGCATTTTGCGTGCAAGGGATATTTTTCCAGTGATTCAAAGATACCAATTTAGAAAATTTCATGGATAGCGATGTGATCTTGCTGACAATTTGCGCGCTTATGCCGGGACCGAACTAACAGAGTAAAAAAGTAAACATGAAAATAAGCCCTCTGGCGGGCAAGCCCGTCACACCAGCAATGCTGGTCAATGTACCGAGACTCATCACGGCCTACTACAGCAATATGCCCGATGCTGCGATACCCGCGCAAAGAGTTGCGTTCGGCACTTCGGGCCATCGTGGTTCAGCGTTCGAAACCAGCTTCAACGAATGGCATGTGCTTGCCATCAGTCAGGCCATTTGTGACTACCGCAAGCGGCAGGGCACAGGCGGCCCGCTGTTCCTCGGTATTGACACGCACGCGCTTTCGGAGCCGGCATGTGCCAGCGCGCTCGAAGTGCTGGCGGCCAACGGCGTGGACGTCATGATTGCGGACAATGACGAATACACGCCCACTCCGGTGATTTCCCACGCGATCCTTACTTACAACCGCGGACGCAAAACGGGCCATGCCGACGGTATCGTCATCACGCCTTCGCACAATCCGCCCGACAACGGCGGTTTCAAGTACAACCCGCCCAACGGCGGACCGGCGGATAAAGACATCACCGGATGGATCGAAGCCAGGGCCAATGCGTTGCTGGAAAACAGCCTGAAGGGCGTGAAAAGAATCTCGTTCGGGAAGGCGCTGCAAGCGGCTACTACGCACCGGCACGACTTTCTCAACGCTTATGTCAGCGATCTCGGCGGTGTGCTCGATATGGATGCGATTCGCGGCGCAAACATCCGCATGGGCGTGGATCCGCTGGGCGGCGCCGGCGTTCACTACTGGGGACCGATTGCGGAGCGCTATGGTTTGAATCTCACGGTGGTGAATGAAGTCGTCGATCCGACCTTCCGCTTCATGACAGCCGATTGGGACGGCAAAATTCGCATGGATCCGTCCTCGTCTTACGCGATGCAGAGCCTGATCGGTCTCAAGGATAGCTACGACATCGCCTTCGCCTGCGACACCGACCATGACCGGCATGGAATTGTCACCAAAAATGCGGGCCTGCTGCCGCCCAACCACTACCTTGCGGTCGCCATCCACTATCTGTTCCAGCATCGTCCGAAATGGCGCAAGGATGCGGCGGTAGGCAAGACCGTGGTCAGCAGCCAGATGATAGATCGCGTTGCGGCGAAGCTTGGCCGCAAGCTCTACGAGGTGCCGGTCGGCTTCAAGTGGTTCGTGGGCGGACTGCTCGACAGTTCACTGGGCTTCGGTGGGGAAGAGAGCGCGGGCGCGTCTTTTTCACGTCTGGATGGCAGCGTCTGGACGACGGACAAAGACGGCATCGTTCCTGCTTTGCTGTCGGCGGAGATCACCGCGCGCATGGGTCGCGATCCCGGCGAAATCTACCGTGATCTTGCGCGAGAGTTCGGCGAACCTGTTTACGATCGTGTCGAGGCACCGGCGACTCCGGAACAAAAACAACTGTTGGCGAAGCTCTCACCACAGCAGATAAAGTCCACTCAATTGGCGGGTGAAAAGATCCAGAACATTTTCACCCGCGCGCCGGGCAACGATGCGCCCATCGGCGGCTTGAAGGTGGTAGCAGAAAGCGGATGGTTCGCGGCTCGTCCATCCGGCACCGAAGACATCTACAAGATCTATGCCGAGAGTTTCCGTGGCGCGGATCATTTGCGCCGCATTTTGGAAGAAGCACAGGCAATAGTCAGCGATGCTTTGGGCGCGTCGCCAGTGCTTCATCAGGAGACTGTAAACGAAGCCAAGGAAGAGTGGCGTTACGAGGGAAATCCTAACTGAAACTTCAGCAGACTCTGCTCAAAACAAATTCTGAGGCGCATCCATCCTCAATGCAGGTGTCAAGGAATACAGCTATATGACAAGTTCAAAGATCACCGTCGCCGAATATCTGTTGACCCGGCTGAAACAGGTCGGGGTGGATCACCTGTTCGGCGTGCCGGGCGACTTTGTCCTTGGTTTCTTCAATCAGATACTGAACAGCGAGGTGAACTATGTCGGCACATGCAACGAACTCAACGCGGCCTATGCCGCTGACGGTTACGCGCGCATCCGGGGTATAGGTGCTTTTGCCACCACCTTCGGCGTCGGGGAACTGAGCGCCATCAATGGCGTGGCGGGAGCATACGCGGAAAGAGTGCCGGTGGTTGTGATAACCGGCTCGCCCGCGACGATCAATTTCCGCACTCGCCCCCTGTTGCACCACACCCTGGGCGATTACCAGATTCCACTGAGAATGTACGAGAAGATCACCGCCGCCTCAACCCAGCTCGCTTCGGGAGCAACCGCGCCGGACGAGATCGACCGGGTGTTGTCGGCGTGCCTCTATTACCAGCAGCCGGTTTACATCAGCATCCCTTCCGACATGGTGACGATGAAATGTAACCGGCCTGACGCCTTCCTGTTTCCAGTAGATGCACCCAGCGACCCGGATGCGCTCGATGAAGCAATCAGGGAAACACTGGCCATGCTGGACAACGCGCGGAGGCCGGTAGTGATCGGCGGCATGGAGCTGATACGCTTCAAGCTGCAAGATGAATTCGCCGGCTTGCTCGACAAGACCGGCTTCCCGTATGTGACCATGATGCTGGGAAAGACGGTTCTTTCGGAGCAGCACCCGCAATTCATCGGCCTGTTTGAAGGTGATCGGAGCCGGGACTATGTGCGCGAACGGGTCGAGTCGGCAGACTGCATCCTGCAACTCGGGGAATTGATGACCGACTTCAATACGGGCGGTTTTACCACCAGGCTTGACGACTCAAAAACGATCAGCGCCAACATCCGTACCGTCAAGATCAAAAGCCATTTTTTCGAAAACGTACACCTGCGTGATTTTATTCTCGGGCTGACGGCAAAGCTGTCCCGGCGCGATGCTGCAACGCTGGAGATTCAGCGCGCAGCCGATGGCTGCATACACCGGCATACCGAGCCGTACCGACCCAACGTACAGCAAGCACTGACCATCAAGCGCTTCTTCGACCGCATGAGTCATTTTGTCGAGAACGATTCGATAGTCATCGCCGAAACAGGCGTGTCCTTGTTCAGTGCCGCAGAGATGCTGATGCCGGAAGGCGCGACCTTCATCGGGCAGACTTTTTACGGATCAATCGGCTATACGGTCGGTGCCACGCTGGGCGCTGCCACGGCTGCGCCGAACCGGCGTGTCGTTTTGTTTGTGGGGGATGGCGCTTTTCAAGTGACCTGCCAGGACCTCTCGACCATGATCCGCTACGGCCACAAACCCATCATTTTCCTGCTCAACAATGACGGCTACACCATCGAGAGAGTGATCGTTGATCGTCCCTACAACGACATTCAACCGTGGCGCTATCACAAGCTGGTGGAAGTGTTCGGCGGCGGGCTGGGGCTTGATGTTCACACTGAAGGTGAACTTGAAGATGCGCTGGATAAAGCCGCCACGGCGGACAGTCTGGTATTCATTGAAATTCACACCGGCCGTCTGGATTGTCCCGAAGCGCTGCGCATTGCGGGCCGGTCGATGGCCCAGATAAATCAACTCGTCTGAATCAGCTCGCCTGAATCAGCCCACTTAACCAGAGGAAAAATAATGACCAATTCTGCCGATGACAAAAATAATTCACTGAAGAATCAGAAGGAGGCGAGATTATGAGCGAACAAACACGAACAGACCACCCGCTATACAGCCTGCACCCCGCCGACATCGAGGGGTTCGATTCCCTGGTCGATCTGGCTATGGATATGCGCTGGTCGTGGAACCATTCCACAGACGAGGTATGGCGGCAGCTTGATCCGGTGTTGTGGGATCAGACGCATCACCCATGCGATGTGTTGCAAACGGTCTCGCGGGAGAAGATCAGGGGTGCGCTTGCCGATCCGGCATTTCGCAAAAAAATAGATGACCTGCTGCTATCCAAGAAGCAGGCGGAAGACGCGCCAGCGTGGTTCCAGCAAGCCCACCCGAAATCGCCGCTGAACTGTGTCGCGTATTTCAGCATGGAATTCATGCTGAGCGAAGCGTTGCCCATATACTCGGGCGGGTTGGGCAATGTGGCGGGCGATCAGCTCAAGGCCGCCAGCGATATGGGTGTGCCGGTGATCGGCGTCGGGCTGCTCTACCAGCAGGGATATTTTCGCCAGATCATCGACAAGGATGGCGCGCAGCAGGCGCTGTATCCGTATAACGATCCGGGCCAATTGCCGGTCATTCCTTTGCGCAAACCGAATGGGGAGTGGTTGCGATTGGAAGTCGCGCTACCCGGCTACACGGTCTGGCTGCGCACCTGGCAGGTTCAGGTCGGTCGCGTGAAACTGTACTTGCTGGACAGCAACGACGTGGCGAATTACCCCGCACATCGCGGCATCACCAGCGAGCTGTACGGCGGCGGGCCGGAGTTGCGGTTGAAACAGGAGCTGGTGCTCGGAATCGGCGGCTGGCGCCTGCTTCACGAGCTGGGTCTCCGGCCGGAAGTCTGTCACCTGAATGAAGGTCATGCCGCTTTCGCCGTGCTGGAACGCGCGCGGAATTTCATGGAAGAAACGGGGCAGTCTTTTGATGCGGCGCTGGCCGTTACCCGCGCGGGAAATTTGTTTACCACCCACACGGCGGTCGCTGCCGGATTTGACCGTTTTTCTCCGGCGCTCATCGAACAATACCTTGGCACTTACGCCGCACAGAAGCTCGGCATATCACTCCACGAATTGCTGGCGCTGGGCCGCCAGAACCCGGGCGACGCATCAGAACCGTTCAACATGGCCTATCTGGCGATACGCGGCAGCGGCGCGGTAAACGGTGTGAGTCGTTTGCACGGGCGCGTGAGCCGACATCTGTTCGAGCCGCTTTTTGCGCGCTGGCCGCATGCAGAGGTACCGGTCGGATATGTGACCAATGGCGTCCACATGCCAACATGGGACTCCCAGGAGGCGGACGATCTTTGGACGGAAGCATGCGGCAAGGATCGTTGGTTAGGGAAAACGGAAACGCTCGGGCAAGGCATACGTCGCGTCCCCGACACCAGACTTTGGCAATTTCGTACGACCGCCAGGCTGTCGCTTGTTGAATACGCGCGCGATCAGTTGTCCCGTCAACTGGCCGCATCCGGCGCACCGCCGGACGCGATTGATGCGGCAAAGCATATGTTTGATCCCAATATCCTGACGCTGGGTTTCGCACGCCGTTTTGCCAGCTACAAAAGACCGAACATGTTGTTGCACGACCCCGAACGACTGCTGCGCCTGTTGACGAATCCGCAACGACCGGTCCAGCTCATCATGGCCGGCAAGGCTCATCCGGCGGATCAGGCCGGCCAGGCCCTGATACAGGAATGGACACATTTCATCCGGCGGCCCGAAGTGCGCCCCCATGTGATCTTCCTGGCTGACTACAACATGCTCTTGAGCGAGTACCTTGTGCAGGGAGTGGATGTCTGGGTCAACACTCCCCGGCGACCCTGGGAGGCATGTGGAACCAGCGGCATGAAAGTGCTGGTCAATGGCGGCATCAACCTGTCTGAGCTGGACGGCTGGTGGGCGGAAGCCTATACCCCGGAAGTGGGTTGGGCGTTAGGGGATAGAAAAGAACATGGCGACGATCCGGCCTGGGATGCAACCGAGGCCGATGCGCTCTACGATCTGCTCGAGCGCGAAGTGATCCCTGAATTCTACACGCGTGATGAACAGGGCATCCCGAATGCCTGGGTGAACCGGATGAGAGAAAGTATGGCGCAGTTGACGCCGCAATTTTCCGCCAATCGCACGGTGCGCGAATACACCGAGCAACATTATCTTCCGGCTGCCTCGGCCTATCTTGCGAGGTCTGCCGACAAGGGCGCTTCCGGCGCGGGGATGGTTGACTGGATGCATGAGCTGGAACAAAAATGGGCCGGATTGCGTTTCGGCGAAATGAAGCTTGAGAGCAACGGCGAGCAACACGCGTTTGAAGTGCAGGTATATTTCGATGATCTGGATACGCAGGCGGTTCGGGTCGAACTTTATGCAAACGGCAATGACGGTGCCGGGCCGGAGCGGGTGGAGATGAAGCGGGAGCGGCAACTGGTGGGTGCAATAAACGGCTATGCCTATTACGCGGCGGTGCCTGCAAGCCGCTCGGCGACAGATTATGCGGCGCGATTGATACCGCACCGCGACGGTGTGGCGGTTCCCCTTGAAGCCGGGCGAATCCTGTGGCAGCGGTGATTCAATCCCGAGGGGTGTTCTTGAACCCGGCGGCATACCATTGCCCATATCCCGCGAAACGATAGGCAAGGGAGTGAACCATTGAGTGCCGCCGTGCAACCGTTGATCACCGAAGGCGACGATCCGCTGTCTCCATGGTGGAAACGCGCCATATGGACTGTGATGGTGCTTGGCTTTGCCGGACTGATCTCGATCACGATGCTCGCCTACCGCAATGCTCCGCCGATTCCCGCGCAGGTAGTGGACGCGCAAGGCATTACGCTATTCAGCGGCGGCGACATCCGCGACGGTCAGGCGGTCTTTCTCAAGTACGGTCTGATGGACAACGGCAGTATCTGGGGGCACGGTGCCTATCTTGGTCCGGATTTTTCGGCCGAGGCGTTGCATCGCATGGGGGAGGACACCGCCGAGGAAATCGCACAACAACACTATCAGCAGTCCTTGGCAGCGTTGACACCGTCGCAACAGGCAGCAGTCCGAGCCGAAACGGCGGTGGCACTCAAAACCAATCGCTATGACACCGACACCGCAATGCTGCATTTGACCGCGCCGGAAACGGCGAGCTATCGGCAGCAGATCAGCTACTGGACTGACTACTTCCGCCATCCGTCGCGCAACGGGGGTCTAAAGGCTGACCTCATCACCGATCCGGCCGAGCTGCGCCAGTTCGCCGCTTTCGTCACGTGGGCAGCCTGGGCGTCGGTGGCCGTTCGTCCCGGCGAGGACTATTCCTATACCAACAACTTTCCGTATGACCCGAGTGTCGGCAATCTGCCCACACCCGGCGCATTGCTGTGGAGCGCGCTGAGTCTGGTGGTGCTGCTGGCGGGCATTGCGACGGTGCTGCTGGCATTCGGGAAGTTCGAATACCTGGGTTGGATCACGCGCGGTCATCACGTGCACCCGCACCTCCTGCCGGGGCGACCCAGCCGGGGGCAGAACGCGCTGGTGAAATTCTTCGTGATCGTGGCGTTGCTGTTGCTGGCACAGTCGCTGGTGGGCGGGGCAGTTGCCCATTACCGCGCCGACCCGGGCAGCTTCTATGGATTCGATCTGGAGCGCATTTTCCCCAGCAATCTGATGCGCATCTGGCATTTGCAACTGGCGATCTTCTGGATCGCTACCGCCTACGTTGCCGCAGCGCTGTTCCTCGGCCGCTCGGTGCGTGTTGACGAGCCACGCTGGTTCGCCGGCTGGGTGCACGTGCTGTTCGCCGCGTTCGCGGTGGTGATCGGCGGCAGTCTGCTGGGCGAGTGGCTGGGTATCTCGCAACAGCTCGGTCACTGGTGGTTCTGGTTGGGCAACCAGGGTTGGGAGTACCTGGAACTCGGCCGGCTGTGGCAATACCTGCTCGTGGCGGGTTTGTTGGTGTGGTTTGCGCTGCTATGGAAATTAGTGCGGCCGAACACGCTGGCGGAGCCGGCGTCGAAGCCAATTATTAAGATGTTCCTGGTGGCCGCGCTGGCGATTCCGGTTTTCTATGTGCCTGCCCTGTTTATCGGCGCCAAGACCAACTACACGGTGGTCGATACGTGGCGCTTCTGGATCATCCATTTGTGGGTGGAAGGCTTCTTTGAGTTCTTCGCCACGACGGTGGTGGCACTGATGTTTTATCAACTCGGTCTGACCCGCTGCAATGTCGCGTTGCGCGTGATCTATCTTGATGCCATCTTGTACTTCTTCGGCGGGTTGATAGGCACCGGCCACCATTGGTATTTCACCGGCCAAACCAACATTAACATGGCGCTATCGGCATTATTCTCGGTGCTGGAGGTGGTTCCGCTGACCTTGCTCACGCTGGATGCCTGGGATTTCGTTCGCACCACACGGGGCACCTGCAACATATGCGGCAAGGCGATAGCGATACCGCACAAGTGGACGTTCTATTTCCTGATGGCGGTGGGCTTTTGGAATTTCGTGGGGGCCGGTATTTTCGGTTTTCTGATCAACCTGCCGATCGTCAGCTACTACGAGGTTGGCACCCTGCTGACACCGAACCATGGCCACGCCGCGCTAATGGGTGTCTTCGGCATGCTGGCGATCGCGCTGATGGTGTTCGTACTGCGCCAGACCAGCGATGATGCGCACTGGGTGGGCATCGAGAAATACGTCAGGGTCGCCTTCTGGGGCAGCAACATCGGACTGGCGATGATGGTGACGATGAGCTTGTTCCCCGGCGGCGTGCTGCAAGTCTGGGACGTGGTTCAGCACGGGTACTGGCACGCGCGCAGCCTTGACTACATCGGGAGCGAGCGGTCGCGTCTGCTCGAATGGCTGCGACTGCCTGGCGACCTGGTGTTCATCATATTTGGCTCCGTGCCATTGGTGATCGCATCGATCAAAGGCTATCTCGGCGTGCGCGCTGCGGATCGGAAGAGTGTGAATTGCGATACACCGGGGATGGCGGCATGATCGGGCAGCGGAGGCAAGAATATGAAGACGCCTGAACGACCGCTCCATGATTACGTGGCGGAAGTCTCCGAACACACCGAGGTTCGGAGAGGTGTTCCCTTGCCGTTGGGAGTCCATGAATCCGAGGGCGGTGCCAACTTTGCCCTGTTTAGCCGGCACGCCAGCCGCGTCCGGCTGGAATTGTTCGGCCAGGCTGCGGACGCAAAGCCGTCCAGGGCAATTGATCTCGACCCGATCCGTAATCGCACTGGTGAAGTGTGGCACGTATGGATTGATGGGATACGCCCAGGACAGCTGTATGCCTACCGCGTCGACGGCCCTTACCGGCCAGAAGAAGGGCATCGATTCAATTTCAACAAGCTGCTGCTGGATCCGTTTGCGACAGCGATCACGGCCTTGCCGGATTGGGATTTTGGCCCGGCCTGCGGATACGATATTTCTGCGCAACAGCAGGACATGGTTTTTTCGAAGGTGGATGATGCCGGCGCCATGCCGAAATGCGTGTTCACCCACGAGCACTTCCACTGGCATGACGACCGGCCGCTCAGGCATCCCTGGTCGGAGACCGTGATTTATGAAATGCATGTGCGCGGGTTTACCAGCCACGCCAGCTCCGGTGTGGAGCATCGCGGCACCTATCGCAGCCTGATCGAAAAGATACCCCACTTGAGGGAACTGGGAGTGACGGCGGTGGAATTGATGCCGGTCCAGGAGTTCAACCAAAGCCAGATATATGGCGTCAATCCGCAGACAGGGCGTCCGATCACAAATTACTGGGGCTACGATCCCGTGTCTTTTTTTGCGCCGAAAGCCTCATACAGCAGCGCGGGAGGCTTGGGCCAACAGACGCTGGAGTTCAAGGAAATGGTCCGGATGCTCCATCATGCCGGTATCGAGGTGATCCTGGATGTCGTGTTCAACCACACGGCAGAAGGAAACGAGCTGGGCCCGACCTTGTGTTTTCGCGGGATTGATAACGCGATTTTCTACATGCTGGAAGCAGACCAGCGCTATTACAGGAACTATGCGGGTACCGGCAACACCATCAATACCAACCATCCCGTGATGCGGGATTGCATCCTGGGCGCGTTGCGCTACTGGGTGGTGGAGATGCATGTGGACGGGTTCCGCTTCGATCTGGCGTCAATTCTCGGCAGGGATGGCACAGGCAAGCTGCTGGCCAATGCTCCGCTGCTGGAACGAATTGCCGAAGATCCGATCCTGCGGGATGTGAAAATCATCGCCGAGGCATGGGATGCCGCCGGTGCCTATGAGGTGGGCAGTTTCTCGGAGCAGCGCTGGTCGGAGTGGAACGGCCGCTACCGGGACGATGTCCGGCGTTTCTGGCGCGGAGATGAGGGTATGCTGGGTTTGTTCGCCAGTCGCCTCTGCGGCAGTGCCGATATCTACACCAGGTCGGGCAAAGGCCCGGATGGCAGCATCAATTTTGTTACCTGCCACGACGGCTTTACGCTGAACGACCTGGTGAGTTATCGCGAAAAGCATAATCAGGCAAACGGCCAAAACAACCTTGATGGGACTGATGCCAACTTCAGCGAGAACTTCGGTGCCGAGGGCGAGACAACCGACGCCGGTATCGAGGCCGCGCGGAAAAAACAAATCAAGAATTTTCTGCTGACACTGCTGGTTTCGCGCGGAGTGCCGATGCTGCTCGGCGGGGACGAATTTCGCCGCACCCAGGGAGGCAACAACAACGCCTATTGCCAGGACAACGAAACCAGCTGGCATGACTGGGGACTTCTGAAACGGCACAGCGAAATTCTACGTTTTACCCGCGGCATGATCGCTTTTCGCCGCGAACACCCCATCCTGTCCAGGGAGCAGTTTTATACTGATGCCGAGATTCACTGGTTTGGACCTCAAGGAGGATTGCCCGATTGGTCTGACGCGCAAGCAAGGCAGCTCGCCTGCCTGATCCATGAAGATGATGGGCGCGCTCTTTACCTGATGTTCAATACCGGTGACGATGCGATAGATTTTGCGTTGCCTTCCGTACCGCAAGGATTCCGGTGGCATCAGGCCGTCGATACCGCTCACGTCCCGCCGCAAGCCATGTTTTCTGAAGGCGAGGAACCGCTTCTGGAATACCCGCAAACTTACCTTCTGGACTCGCGATCCAGCGCGATACTGGTAGCACGAAGCATGGTGCTGCCCGAGGTCAAATAAAAAGCGTGATCCCGGGCGCTGTTCATTCCGGATATCGCCAGTGCCTTTTTGCCAATAGATTTGGCATTCATTCCTCAGGCAGGTGGCGACCGGCATGGCCTGAATCAATCCCTTGTTTCAGCTGCTGGGTGCAAGCCACGAAGCGTACCTGGCATGTTCAACCACATCCTGGATTCTAAATGGCGTGTACATGACCCGGAAAAATTCCGGGTGTGTGTTGCCGCACAAAAACCGGGTGATTGAGGATGTACCGTAAATACCCATGGCAAAAAGAAATACTTGATACGCCGTGAGTGCTGTCTGTGACCGGCATTGATCCGGTCTTGTTACCCGGGGAGAAATAAAATGAATTGGTCATTGGTACACATGATCGTATTATTTGTGGTTACAGGAATCATCATAGTCATGGATGATTCAAATTGGGAAAGAAAAAAGAAAAACAAATAACGCCGCTACTCCTGGTGCTGTTGTCCGGCAAAGCTTGGCAGAAAGGGCATGACTATTGATTTTCCGATATTCATTACACCGTTCGCCAGAGGGATCGAAGGTTGTAGACCGCCTGGTGATTGGGCTTCGATACCTCAGCCCGGAGCAGGTTTGTCGCTAGTGTAGTGTTGCATTCTGTTTGGCACTTAAGCGGCTATTGGCACGAACAACCTTTTGCAAAATGTCGCGCGCACTGGCTGTCCAGATAAATGGCTTGGGTTTGCTGTTGTGGTGTGCGACGTATTCTTCAATGGCCGCAACCAGTTCAGGCACACTGCAGAACACACCTCGACGAAGGCGATTTTCCGAGATGTCGCGGAAGAACCGCACCATATTCAGGCACGATGCCGAAGTGGACGTGAAATTCGTGTTGAAGCGTGGATGCTTTTTCAGCCACTCCAGCACGGTGGGATGCTTGTGTGTGGCGTAGTTGTCGGCGATTAGGTGCAAAGTTTTATCCTTGGGTGTTTCGCGGTTGATTTTCTTCAGGAACTTTAACCACTCGTCATGGCGGTGGCGCTCCTGGCAGGTTGAGATGACTTGCCCATCGAGCACGTTGAGTGCGGTAAACAAGG
>JAJZEQ010000285.1 GCA_021851345.1 Pseudomonadota bacterium | reverse complement strand
ATGGACGGTGTGGTGCGGGCGCCTTCAGCGTTCTCGATCACCTTGGTCTTGCCGTTTTCCATGATGGCCACGCAGGAGTTGGTGGTGCCCAAGTCGATACCGATGATTTTTGCCATGATGCTTTCCTTTCAGTTGAATATGTTGATTTTGATGCCTTGCTAGCTGGGGGTGTGAGTCAATTAATTCAAGAGCTTTGCCCTGAAAACTTATATTCCGCGGTTAGTGGGTTTTCTTGGCCTGCGCCACCATCACCAGCGCCGGGCGCAATACCCGGTCATTCAATGCATAGCCCTTCTGCATCACGCTGACCACGGTGTTGGCGGGCTGGTCGCTTTCCAGCATGCCGATGGCCTGATGCTTGTGTGCGTCGAATTTCTCGCCGACGGGGTTGATCTCGCTGATATTGAATTTTTCCAGAACCCCGGACAGTTGCTTGAGGGTGAGTTCCATGCCGCTCTTGAAACTTTCCACTGTCGCGGTTTCGACCGCCAGACCGGCTTCCAGACTGTCTTTCACGGCCAGCATCTCGTTGGCAAAGCGCTCCACTGCGAATTTCTGCGCCTTGCTCACGTCTTCTATCGCGCGGCGGCGGATGTTCTCGCCCTCGGCCTTGGCATACATCCAGGCATCGTAATGTTCCTGGGCCTTGCGCTCCGCTTCCTTGAGCACATCTTCCAGGCTGGGCATGACTTCTGCGGTGTTTTCAGGGGCGGGTTGGGGTTCGAGTTGCGGGTTGATATCGTTCTGTTCCATGCCATTCTCCAAATTTTGACCCGTGCTTTATGGGGGTCAAGTCTCCCATTTCAAGAGCATGGGCAAACAATTTTTTTGCGCATGAGATAATGCGCCCCGTTTGAATGCTGCATCCGGATTTTGCACCGCTATGTCTACTCCCAAGAATTACCACTGGCGCATCGCCGGATTCTATTTTTTCTACTATGCCTTCGTGGGGATGTTCGCGCCCTATTGGAGCTTGTACCTGAAATCCATACACTTCGATGTTATCGAGATTGCGACCCTGATGTCGATACAGCCGGTGATGCGCATGATCGCGCCCAGCCTGTGGGGCTGGCTGGCCGACCATACCGGCAAACGGCAGATCGTGGTGCAGATCGCCGCGACCCTGAGCGCGGTGTGCTACCTGGGCGTGTTTGCGACCACCAGTTTCTGGGGCATGTTTCTGGTGCTGGGGCTGATGGGTTTTTTCTGGAGCGCGTCTATGCCTCTGGTGGAGGCGACCACGCTGACTTACCTGGGCAAGCACAGCTCACGCTACGGGCGCATCCGCTCGTGGGGTTCGATCGGTTTCATCATCTCGGTGGTCGGGCTGGGCTATGCCTTCGACTACATCGCCATTGCATGGCTGCTGTGGGCAGGGGTGATTTGTGAACTCGGCATCCTGGTTTTTTCGCGCCAGATTCCGCCCACCGAGGTGCTTGCGCACCATACCGACCATCAGCCGATCAGGCAGATCGTGCTGCAGCCGCGTGTGCTGGCATTGTTCGGCGCGTGTTTCCTGATGTCGGTCGCGCACGGACCTTATTACACTTTTTATTCCATCTATCTGGTCGAGCACGGCTACGCGAAAAGCGCGGTTGGCGGACTGTGGGCGCTGGGGGTGATCTGCGAGATCGGTGTGTTCTTCATGATGCCGTGGCTGGTGCGCCGTTTTGGTTACACCCGCATTTTGCTGGCCAGTTTCGGCGCCGCAATCGCCCGTTTCATGCTGATCGGCTGGGGCGTGGATTTCCTGTCGCTCTTGTTCATCGCGCAAGTGCTGCACGCCGCCACTTTCGGTGCCTACCACGCCGCTTCGATGGGGCTGGTGCACGAATTCTTTCAGGGACGCCACCAGTCCAAAGGGCAGGCGCTGTTCGGGAGCCTTACCTATGGCGCGGGGGGCATGCTGGGCGGCTTGGCGAGTGGCCCGATCTGGCAGCACTACGGTGCGAGTGTGCTGTATTCATGTAGTGCCGGCGCGGCATTGCTGGGCTTGTTGCTGGTGCTTTGGAAGCTGAGGTACAGCGGGAACACTGTTGGCTACGCCAACTGAATCTCAGGCCGGGTGGTACTGGTAGAGCCAGGTTTCGGTCAGTGTCTGTTTCCCCGACCGGAGGAACAGGCGTATATCAACCGGCTCGGTTTCCTTTTCCGGCACGCCAAAATCAAACCGCGTGTACCAGTGACCCGGCACCCCATTGGGGACGACTTCGGTTATCACGCCCGATATCGTGCCGCGCGCAGCCGACAGTACCGCTTCGACTTTGGTGCCGGAGGCGAGATGATCCAGCGCGCCCCCCTTGAATTCGACCTCGAATTTGTGCACCCCGGGCGGACGCTGCGCCGGTTCGCCGCCGCGCCCGATGCGGGTCGCCACGCAGCGCGCCAGATCGGTCTTGAACGGTTCTTCGGCCTGCCAGTGCAGGCGATAGCGCAAGCGATGGCTGGAACCTGCCTTCGCCTTTTCGCGCGGGACCCACATCGCGACGATGTTGTCGTAGAGTTCCTCATCCGTGCTCAACTCGACCAGTTGCACCGAACCCTCGCCCCATTCATCCAGTGGTTCCACCCACAGGCTGGGGCGGCGCTCGTAATGAACCTCGTCCAGATATTCGCCGAAACGGCGCTCCCGCTGCATCAGGCCGTATCCGCGCGGATTGCGGTCGGCAAAAGACGAAACGTTGATGGTCTGGTGGTCGATGAGAGGGCGCCAGATATGTTCGTCGGCGCCGGTCCACAGCGCCAGGCCGTCCGAGTCATGCACCTCGGGACGCCAGTCTATCTGGAAAGCCTTGTCCTTCTCTGAAAACCAGTACATTGAAGTGACCGGCGCAATGCCAAAGCGGGCAACATCTTTACGCAGGAACAGGTTAGCCTCGATGTCCATCACCACTCCGGTCCTGCGCGTCATCGCAAAGCGGTAGGCGCCGGTGATGCTGGGGCCGTCCAGCAGGGCGTAGACGGTTACCGTGTCAGAGCCTTCTGTTTGCGGGGCAAAATAAAACCGGGTGAATGCCGGAAACTCTTCGGCCAAGCCGGGTTCCACGACGTTGATCGCGATGCCGCGCGCCGAAAGTCCGTATTGGTACTCATCTCCTATCGCCCGGAAATATGATGCTCCCAGAAACGCGGCCCAGTCGTTGTGCTGCCAATCGAGGCGGGTCTGGTCGCCGAGGCGGCTTTCCTGGATGCGGAAGCCGGCGTAGCTGGTATGCGCCCCAAGGTGCTGGGCGGGGCTGTCGTCAGGCATCTCGAAATGGCGTTTGTCGTACAGGATTTCGCGCGCAATCGACTGGGTTTGCTTGCCGCTCGAAGAAAGGCTATCCAGCCGAAACATCTGCACCGGGGACTGAAAAAAGCGTCCCGGGTGAAAGAAGGCAACCGGGTACTGCCCGGGTCCGCTGGCGAACAGCGCGTCTTCCGCCTTGAAGTGGATTTTCCCGTGGGCGGCCCAATCAATCTGTTCGAGCACGTCGTGGTTGGGTTGCGGGGCTGGCTGGTATGCTTGCAGTGCCATCAGCCTGGCCTGGTCGATCAGGCCCTCCCAGGAGAAAGCAGAGGCCGAGCCCAGCGCCAAACCCGTTTCAGCGGACAGCGCATTGGTCCAGGGTAACGCGGCAGACGCAGCGGCAGTGGCCAGCAGGCCAAGAAATTGGCGACGGTTGAATTCGGGCATGGATAAAACCTTGGTATTTTTTCGGGTGTAGTTGCGGTGTCAGGGTTTGAGCGAGAGTATCATGCCCAGGCGCGCACCAGCACAGCCGGGGTCGTGCGTTCTTCCGGCGTGAGCAGCCAGAGGCTGCGGCGCAAGGACAAACCCCAGCGGGACTCGCTGGTAAACACCGTCAACGGGGCTGCCAGCAGCAGCGGTAAACCAACGGGCAGCAGACACCATATAGCATCGTGATAAGACTGAAAGGTTGCCACCAGACCGAAGGCCACGGTGAGCATGGTGGGTGCGAACCGGTGCAGCGCATCGCGCCATAGGATAGATTGCGATTCACGCATCGGTGACTTCCACTCCAGGTTCAGTCCGGTCAGCGCAGTGACCACGAACAGCGTATGAGCCATCATGCGAATCGGCGCCTGCAGGGCAGACAGAATGGCTTCCAGAAAAGAGCTTTTTATCAATGCCGCACTGCCGCCATATGCGGCCTGTTCACCGCGGAGCAGGATTGCTCCTACCGCCAGCAGGCGCGGCAAAAATAACAGGGTCAGGGTGAGTCCCCACAACCATTCCAGCTGAGGCGACATTTCCAGATATGAAAAAAATCCCGTTGCTCCGGTATGCGGTTCCAGCAGGCGCAGGCTTAAGCTGACCAGCAGAAAGCAAAGCCACAGCGGAGCCGAAACGTAGGCCATCGCGCCGGTGAACAACATGGCGCGATGAACCGGCTGGAAACCGGGCTCGGTGATCAGGCGAAAATTCATCAGGTTGCCCTGACACCAGCGACGGTCGCGCTGGAGTTCTTCCATCAGGTTGGAAGGTTGCTGCTCGTAACTGCCTTCCAGTTCGGTGGTGAGCCAGGTGTAATAACCGGCACGGCGCATCAGCGCCGCTTCGACGAAATCGTGGGAAAGAATTTCTCCCGAGAGTCCGCCGCGACCGGGTAACTTGGCCAATGCGCAATGCTTCATGAACGGCTCGACACGGATGATGGCGTTGTGGCCCCAGTAATGGGATTCCCCCAGTTGCCAATACATCATGCCGGCAGTGAATAAGCGTCCGACCACCCGCCCTGCAAACTGCTGGGCACGGGCGTGCAAGGTTTGCACACCGCAGGCGCGGGGGGCGGTCTGAATGATTCCGGCTTTTGGATACGCCTCCATCATGCGAACCATCATGGTGATGGTTTCCCCGGTCATGACGCTGTCCGCATCGAGTACCACCATGTAGCGGTAATTGCTTCCCCAGCGGCGGCAGAAATCGGCCACATTGCCCGCCTTGCGCCGGGTGCGGCGCTCGCGCACCCGGTAATAGAGCCGGCAACGATCCCCCAGTTGTTCCTGCAGCGCGGACCAGGCAGCCAGTTCTTCTGCGCGCAAAACGGGGTCGTAAGTGTCAGAAAGCACGTAAACATCAAACAGGTCGGCCCCCTCGCTATCCGCCAAGGATTCACAGGTGGCGCGCAATCCCGCGAACACCGGGCCAACCGGCTCGTTGCAGATCGGCATGATGATGGCTGTGCGTGCATCGTGGTTCAACGCTTGGCGGCGGGCTACATCAATAGACAGGGCATGGGGGTCGGGCCGCCACAGCACCCACAAACCCATCAGGGCGGTAACGAAACCGGCCGTCACCCAGCCCAGTAACAAGCCGAACAGTACCAGCTGAATAAAATGCAGAACGGGGTTGCTGCTTCCTACCGTCTCCGTGTGGTAAAGAAGACTGGCGGCTAACGTGCCGCTGGCGATTACGAGTACCGCCAGCGCCATTCGCCGTATAGAAGCAGCCGCTTGCCAGGAGGGGGAGGGGTAGTCTGCCCCCTGGGTCAAGCCCGTTCTGCGAAACAGTGCAATCCAGAGTCCATACCAGAAGCCAGTCCAGGGTCGCGGCACCATGCTGCCGCGACGGATAGCCGGGGCGGTTTTTGTGGTTCTGGTTGCAGCCTGGATGTCATATGGAGTCATTGCAATCAATGTGTTGTTTAGAGATAACTACTATCTAAGCAACTATCAGGCCACAAAATAATTAATCCTCTATTAATTTGATTAATAAAGGTTAAATTTCAAGGTGAATAGGGCGGGGCGGTTATATTGTTGATAGGCCCCGGATATGATGTCTCCACGTGGAGACAGTATGGCGAGAGATTATTGGGGGCGTGAAACCAACTGGATGAAAACAAATGGAATTGCGGATGTCGCCAAAAGGAGACAAGTTGGATGCGGTATTCCGGTGAATAGCGGATACAACAACAGCGCGTGATGGGGTGCTTCAAGTGTTGTAGCCGGGGAATCCTGTTAGCCCCTGTTCAGGGAAGGATCGAGCTGGTGCTTTTGGAGTAGCTTGTAAAATTCAGTCCGGTTTCGTTTGGATAACTTCGCTGCCTGGGTGACGTTGCCTTCGGTGATTTTGAGAATCCGGATCAGGTAATCCCGTTCAAAACGCCTTTTGGCTTCCTCAAGAGAAATCAGCATCTCTTCTTCCTTGTGTATGTTCTGTTGAACAAGTACCGAGGAGATGAGCGGGGTGCTGCTCAAGACTACGCTTTGTTCGACAACATTCTGAAGTTGCCGAACGTTTCCGGGCCAGGGGCTGCTGATCAGTGTTTCCATGGCCTCGGTTGAAAACCCGTTGGTTTTTTTGTTGTATTTTTTGGCAAGAATCGAAAGGAAATGTTTGGCCAGCAACGGGATGTCTTCACGGCGTTCGGACAGTGATGGAATTGCCAACTCCACGACGTTAAGTCGGTAGTAGATATCTTCGCGGAATTTACCGGCTGCGATTTCTGCTTTCAGGTCACGGTGGGTCGCAGAGATGATGCGCACATCCAGCGGGATAGCCTGAGTGGAGCCGAGGGGGGTGACCTGTTTTTCCTGGAGTACCCGCAATAGTTTGCTTTGCAGTACAAGAGGCATGTCACCGATTTCGTCAAGGAAAACAGTGCCGCCAATTGCTGATTGGAACAATCCCTTGTGGTCCCTGACCGCCCCGGTAAATGCCCCCTTGGTGTGCCCGAAGAGTTCCGATTCGAGCAATTGCTCGGGAATGGCGGCGCAATTTATAGCCACAAACGGGTGCTGTGAGCGGCTGCTTGCGTTGTGGATCGCGTTTGCAAGCAGCTCTTTGCCGGTTCCGCTCTCGCCCCTGATCAGTACACTTGCATCTCCTTCAGCCACCAGGCTGGCCTTAGTCAGGATATCTTCCATCGCGGCGCTCTGGGTAATGATATTTGCGCGCCAATCAGCTTCCCTGCCTTGTTGGGGCAGGGAAGCTGAGGAAAGCTTGAGTGCATTCGCCACATGGCCTAACAGTACCTTGCCATCGAAAGGCTTGGTCAAATAGCCAAACAGTCCGCGCTGGGTGGCATTAACGGCATCCGGGATGGTGCCATGGGCTGTCAGCATGATGACAGGAAGGGTCGGGAATTTTTTGTGTATATGTTCAAACAAGGCCATTCCATCCATGCCTTGCATGCGCATGTCGGTGATTACAAGGTGCGGCCTTGATATATCTACCCTGTTGATCGCAGCCTCGGCGCTGTCAGCCGTTTCAACATCGAATCCCGCGGAAGCAAGCCGCATGGAAAGAAGCTGCAGCAGATCGGTGTCATCATCGACCACCAGTATTCTGCGCTGCGGCATTGAAGCCGGTTGCTCCATACTCATGGCTGATCCCGGTGAATCATGTTGATTTCCAGGTTTTTCACGGCATCAATTTTTCCCTGGAGGAAATTGGAACGTGCTTTTTCAGCAGCCAGCTCTTTTGCGAGGTTATTCGATATATCGCTTTCATGAGCCTGTTCGGTAAGCAGCATGCTTAGCATTTTTGCAAGGACGTGCAGATCTGAAGGTGAGGTACCCGGTTTGTCAGGTGAATCCTGCAGAAGTTTGAGTGCTTCCTCGGTGCTGTGAAAAGGGGTGCCGGGCAGGGATAGCAGCATCGCCAGCTTGATGCGATCGGCGTCACTCCCGGTTTTCGAGTAGCTTTGTCCAACAGCGATGTATTCCTTGGCGATATCAGGTGCAGACAAGGAGCCAAGGCATGTGTAGTACAGCACGGCTTCATTTAAAGTCAAAGTAATACCTGGCGGCGGGGGACACGATGCAAAGTCCGTTGACGGGCCGCGGACCTTGGCGTTTGAACATGCGCTTAGCATTACAGCAAGCGCGAGCGCTTGCAATGCCAGCCTAAACGGAGTCCTGTGGATCATGTTGTCGCCGTAGCGGAATTTAGCGGTAAAGTGAGACGAAAACATGTGCCTTCCGTGTGTTCAACCAGTTCGATGGTGCCCCTGTGGGCCAATGCGTATGCGCGAGCTATGGACAATCCGAGTCCGGTTCCTTTGGTATGTCCCCGGGATACTTTGCGCCCCTGGTAAAAGGCTTCGAAGATTTTATCTTTGTCCATAGGATCTATACCGGGCCCCGAGTCAATTACATCCAGCCTGATGTTATTGTCGATATTTGCCGCATGGATTTTGACAAGGCCGTTATCGGGGGAATATTTGATCGCATTCGACAGCATGTTGTCCACAATAATCCTGACTTTTTGTTCATCGCAGGATACCAATAAATCCGGGGACACAAGTTCAATTTTCAACGACTTGTTTTTCAAGGCCAGATATTGATCGCTCACTACCGTGTCGAGAATCTTCCTGAACTCCACCTGCTGTGCAACGCACTCAATTTGGCCGGCTTTTCCAGTTTGAAGCGCGCTGAAGTTTAGCAGGTCTTCGATTCGTTTTTGTAACTGAATGCTGTTGGCGAAAAGTATTCTTGCTATTTCGTTTTGCTTGGCGTTAAGCTCCCCGGCAATTCCATCCGAGAGCAGATTAGCCCCTTCCCTGATTGAAGTAAGCGGGGTTTTGAGCTCGTGAGAAACATGTTGCAGGAACGTTGTTTTCTGGTCTTCGATTTCCAGCAGGCGCTGGCGCATCCAGTCCAGTCTCTCCCCCAGGAGTTGCAAATCCTGGGGGCCGCCTATCTTGATGGTGTGTGATAACTCTCCGCTTCCCATGGAATGTATCGCATCATCAATTTGCCGAATGGGCCGCGCAATCAATACCGAAAATCCAAAAGCCAGCAGGATTGCAAATGGAACGAGCCCGATCAGCATCCAGACGATAATGCTGTTTGCCTTGTCGGCCATTTCCTGTATGGCCTCCACCTCCCCTTCAATCGGGGCATCGCCGTGGTTTAAGAATGCTTGTGTGGAGTCCATCAGCGGAGAAAAATCGATACTTGACCTGCCTGTTTTACCAAGGGTTTTTGAAATTCGCACTACATCGGCATAAATCGCGGACTCGGAAGTGTCCATGGCTTGCACAAGCTGGCTTTGCGTGGCGGACAGGGGCAGGGCTGAGAGGGTCAGCAATGTCTCCCTGAATTTTTCGTGTCCCTGGTAATATCCCTTCAACAAGGAATTGTCGGCCAATATAAGCGACAGCCTGGTACTGCGCTCCATCGTTGCTGCCTGATCAACCAGGATGCGGCTGTAGCGTGCGATTTGCTCGGCCTTGTAGACTGCCTGGCTGCTTTGCTTTGAAAGTTGGTTAATGGATGTTGCACTGTATATCAGGGGCAGCATCAGGGGCAGGGTGACAAGCAATAGACCCGCGAGAATGAGTCCGGGAAAGGATTTCGGGTGTTGCCCCGGCAATTTTTTCCGGGGGCTCGGTGCAGGGTGATTGCTCATCGCGATTTGGATCGTGGGCGGGATAAAAACGGGGGAAAACTTTAAAATTTGTTACCTGATGCGAGGTTCAAAAATTTACCCTGAAGATTGGGAACCAGATAATCCATTGCACCACGAGTTCAAGTTCGATTCGACGCCCAAAAGAAATTCAGGTGCGCGCCGACCATTACTTTTTTGACACGGCATCCTGCCTTCTGTCGACGGGATTCAGCCTTCTCTCCAAAAGTTCAGGATAGCGTTGTGATTGATTTTTTCTCCGGTCCCCATGTTTTTTACGCCGGTTTTTTACGAGTTCCCTCCGGTTGGCTGTTGCGGGGGATTCTAGGTCGGAGCCCGGGGTACGTGGGGGGGTGCGTTGCAGCATGCCTATGTCGGCATTGTGAGCAATCATATATTCCGCAAACAGGATATTCTTCTCGACAGCTTCAAGATATAGATTTTGCCCGCTAAAATGCTTCTCGGCATAGTGATAAACACCATCCAGCGCTTCATCCATGCGTTTTTTTGCGCCGCGATAAAATTCCGGTGTCTTTATTACCAGATCCTGCGGTGAAGAGAAGATGACCTGCTCATTGCCGCCTCCGTCCCGTTTCTTTGCGATACCTGCAAGGACAAACTCGGTGTAAAGCCGGTCATAGCATTTTTCGAGATAACAGCGGTCGGACATTTGCGCCAGTATGTCAGCGGATGCCACCAAATTGCCTATCGTCCGATAAACCGGGGAGCTTACATGGATGCGATCTATCGGGATTTCGTACCCGGTGTAATGGACTACTTTGGCGGCTTCCGACAGCGCACTCAAGCCTGCACCCGGCAAATAATCTTTTAACCTGTCTTCACTGCGTGCGACATGTATCAGAGTGAATTCTGCGCCTTGCCTGTGCACTTCGCTATCACGCTTGCGCAGGTATCCGCTGTCATGGAACAGCGCCATTAAAATGCCAAAGGCAAAAAGCTCCTCGCCCAGGCCCTTGCCGTTGCTTTGCTTGCGCTCATAACCGTCCATTAAACGGGCGCAGGCCAGGGTTACGTCCAAGATGTGCTGCAAATCATGATAGCCCGTGTCGCATGCTGCAAAGTCCGGATGCTCGCCACGATACATCCTGGTGATGTCGCTCACGGCATTTCTCAGGAGATTGTTACTGGCGTTGTGGTAGAGGTCATGAAAGATGCACTCCACGGCATCGCTTACCGAGGCTGGATCGGTTACATTGACGATGTTGGCTACATCGAAGTTGTTCCGGCGGAATTGGGCGCTATTGTTCTCCATCCTGATATGCTAACACGAAGCTAATTTGTATTGTGCTCAAAGTGTTATATTGTTTTTAAAAGTTAACGGATGGTTGATTCTCGGGCTGGCGGGCTAGGTGTCCCGGTGCTTTTGAAAGAGACCTTTCGAATTTGGCCAGCCCAAGAGGTTTGGCGCTGGCCGGGCCTGTTGTGGCATAATCATGCGCTCCAAAAAGCGGACGCCCGCCAAGTGAAATGACATGAAAGCACAAAACCTTTACGACAAACTCTGGAGTGCCCACGTGGTGCGGCAGGAAACTGACGGCACGGCGTTGATTTATATCGACCGCCATCTGGTACATGAAGTGACCAGCCCGCAGGCTTTCGAAGGGCTGAAACTGGCCGGGCGCAAACTCTGGCGTACTGCTTCGACCCTTGCGGTTGCGGATCACAATGTTCCCACCACCGGTCGCGCCCGGGGTATCAGCGACCCGGTTTCGCGTTTGCAAGTGGATACGCTGGACAGCAATTGTGCCGAATTTGGTGTGCAGGAATTCAAGATGTCCGATGTGCGTCAGGGTATCGTGCATGTGATCGGGCCGGAACAGGGAGCGACCTTGCCCGGCATGACAGTGGTGTGCGGTGATTCCCATACCAGCACGCACGGTGCTTTTGCCGCGCTGGCGTTCGGGATCGGCACTTCCGAGGTCGAGCATGTGATGGCGACACAATGTTTGCTGATAAAAAAATCCAGGGCCATGCAGGTCGTGGTGGATGGCGCGCTGGGCAGGGGTGTCACCGCCAAGGACATCGCGCTGTCGGTGATCGGCAAGATCGGCACCGCGGGTGGCACGGGCTATGCCATCGAGTTTGCGGGCGATACGATACGCAACCTTTCCATGGAAGGGCGCATGACTTTGTGCAATATGGCAATTGAGGCCGGCGCGCGTGCGGGCATGGTCGCTGCGGACGATACGACAATCAACTATCTCAAGGGCCGTCCGTTTGCACCCCGGGGCGAGTTGTGGGACAAGGCTGTGGATTATTGGCGCACTCTGCACAGTGATGATGGCGCAAAATTCGATCAGGTGGTCAGGCTGGATGCGGCGCAGATCAGGCCGCAAGTGACCTGGGGAACATCTCCGGAGATGGTGGTGGCGGTCGACGGGCGCGTTCCGGATCCGGCCGCGATGGGCGATGCAGCCAAGCGCACGGCTGCCGAACACGCGTTGCAATATATGGGGTTGGCGGCGAATACGCCAATCACGGAGATCAGCATCGACAAGGTGTTCATCGGCTCATGTACCAATTCCCGTATCGAGGATTTGCGTGCTGCTGCAGCGATCACCCGGGGCAGGCATGTTGCAGCGAATGTAAAGCTGGCGATGGTCGTCCCCGGGTCCGGCCTGGTCAAACAGCAAGCCGAACTGGAGGGGCTGGACAAAATATTCATCACGGCCGGCTTTGAATGGCGCGAGCCGGGCTGCTCGATGTGCCTGGCGATGAATGACGATAAACTGGAGCCGGGTGAACGTTGCGCATCAACATCCAACCGCAATTTTGAAGGGCGCCAGGGTTCGGGCGGACGCACCCACTTGGTCAGTCCCGAGATGGCTGCGGCTGCCGCGATTGCCGGACATTTTGTTGATGCAAGTAAATTGTGAAGGGAGCAGACATGACAAGGATGGCGATTTTTTGGGCGGTATTGGGCTTGCTTGTGGCGCGCACTGTGCTGGCAGATGACAGCATCGTGGATCGCGCGGGCAATGGCATCAAAAAGGGTGGCGAGGCTGCCGCCAGCGGTATCAAGAAGGGTGTCGATGCAACAGAGTCGGGCATCAAGAAAGGTAGTGAAGCGGCAGTCAAGGGTATCAAGAAGGGTGGAGTGTGGGTGGGTGGCGAACTCAAGAAAGCCGGTGGGAAACTGGAAAAGGCGTCAGACAAATAATGCAAAAATTCACCTTGCTGAACGGGCTGGTCGCCCCGCTTGACAGAGCCAATGTCGATACCGATGCAATCATTCCCAAACAGTTCCTGAAATCCATCAAGCGTTCCGGTTTCGGCCCGAATTTATTCGATGCGTGGCGTTACCTGGATCAAGGTGAGCCGGGCAGGGACAACACCAAACGCCCGGTCAATCCGGACTTCGTGCTGAACCAGCCGCGCTATAAAGGCGCGCAGATTTTGCTTGCCCGGGAAAATTTCGGCTGTGGTTCTTCCCGCGAACATGCGCCCTGGGCATTGGAAGATTACGGTTTCCGCGCCATCATTGCGGCCAGTTTTGCCGATATTTTTTTCAATAACTGTTTCAAGAACGGTTTGTTGCCGATACGCCTGGCTGCAGAGCAAGTGGATGAGCTGTTCAAGGCGGTGGCTGCCCATGCCGGCTACAAGCTGGCGATCGATCTGGAACAGCAGACTATAAGCGCGCCGGATGGCAAGGTATACAAGTTTGAGGTCGAGGAATTCCGCAAGCATTGTTTGCTGAACGGTCTGGATGACATCGCTTTGACCCTGCAGCATGTGAACGAGATTGAAACGTACGAGGCGAAACACCGCATGGAGCAGCCGTGGCTGTTCGCTTAACAAATTTGTAGTTATTACTGGAGAATAAATGAAAATTGCAGTATTGCCGGGCGACGGCATTGGTCCGGAGATCGTCGCGCAGGCGGCGAAAGTGCTGGGGGCATTGCGCAGCGACGGCTTGAAGATCGAACTGGAGTATGCGCATATCGGCGGTGCGGGCTACGATGCGGCGGGCGATCCGCTGCCGGACACGACACTAAAGCTGGCGCAGGACTCGGATGCGGTGTTGCTTGGCGCGGTGGGAGGCTATCAGTACGATACGCTGGCGCGCCCGCTGCGCCCCGAACAGGGCCTCTTGCGTATACGCAAGGCACTGGGATTGTTTGCCAACCTGCGCCCGGCGATGGTGTATCCCGAGTTGGTCGATGCTTCCAGTCTCAAGCCGGAGCTGGTATCGGGGCTGGATATCATGATTCTGCGCGAACTGACCGGAGACATTTATTTCGGCCAGCCGCGTGGCATCCGCACTCTGGAGAATGGTGAACGCCAGGGATTCGATACCATGTTGTACAGCGAATCGGAGATCCGCCGCATCGCTCACGCTGGTTTTCAGATTGCCATGAAGCGCGCCGGCAAAAATGGCCAGGCAAGGGTGTGCTCGGTGGACAAGGCCAACGTGCTGGACACCAGCATACTCTGGCGCGAAATCGTGGGCGATGTGGCAAGGCAGTATCCCGCCGTGGCGCTGTCGCATATGTATGTCGACAACGCCGCAATGCAACTGATACGCGCGCCAAAACAATTCGACGTGATCCTGACCGGGAATATTTTCGGCGATATTCTGTCCGACGAGGCATCAATGCTGACCGGTTCCATCGGCATGCTGCCTTCGGCCTCGCTGGATGCGAACAACAAGGGCTTGTACGAGCCTTGCCATGGTTCGGCACCGGATATCGCCGGCAAGGACATTGCCAATCCGCTGGCAACGATCCTGTCGGTCGC
>JAJZEQ010000178.1 GCA_021851345.1 Pseudomonadota bacterium | reverse complement strand
AGCCGATGCCAAGTTGCAGGCCACCCCGATCCAGTCCGGGGCTATACATGGCGACCAGATCGCGACACAGGTATTTCATTTGCATTATGAAACCGCAGCCAACCTGCTGGCGGTGTTGCGCCCGTTGATCTCGCCCAATAACACCATCACCGCCGATCCGGGCAACAACACGCTGGTCATCACCGATTACGCCGACAACCTGCTGCGGCTGGCAAAAATAATCTCGACGATGGACCGGCCGGTGGGCAATGAGATGGACATGGTGCCGATACGTTATGCGGTCGCCAGCGATATTGCGGCGATAGTCAATCGGCTGCTGGCACCGGGCGGGACGGCAACGGGCGGGACGTCGCTCGGTACTGCCGCGCCGAGCAGCACTGCTGCTGCTCTTGCGCCCGGCGATCCCGGCAGCGTCACGGTGCTGGCCTATCCCCGCACCAATTCGGTCCTGATACGCGCAGCGTCCGAAGCACGCGCCAATCTGGCCAGGGTGCTGATCCAGAAACTGGACCAGCCGACTGCTGTGCCTGGAAATGTACATGTGGTCTATCTGAGAAATGCCGAAGCGATCGAGCTTGCACAAACCCTGCGGGCGGTTGTGACTTCCGACAGCACCGCGTTACTCCCGATCCCTTCACCTCGATTCTCAACACCAAACTCTTCGTCATTCGGGAGCACATCTGCCCCGCCCACAGCCACGCCCACCGCCATGCCCACAGCGGGCCAATCTCCAGTGACCTCCGGAACAGCCGGCGCAAACCCGTTGCTTTCACAAAGCGGTGGCGGCGCACCCGGCGCACCCAGCGGCGGATTCATCCAGGCTGACCCAAGCACCAACACGCTGATCATCACCGCCGACGAGTCGGTCTATCGCGACCTGCGCATCGTCATCGACCAACTTGATGCGCGCCGTGCCCAGGTCTATATCGAAGCCATGATCGTTGAAGTGGATGCAAACAATTCAGCCGAACTGGGCGCGCAATGGGCCGGCCTGGCGAAAAGCGCCAACGGTGCCGAGATCGGTGGCGTGACCGCATTCACACCGCAGGGAGGGGGCAACAACCTGCTCACCCAGGCCGGTGCAAAAGCTGCAAACACGCTGGTGCCGCCGGGCAACGGCTTGACTCTGGGCATTCTTAACCAGGCAGGCCTGGGCACACTGGTGCATTTGCTGGCAACCGATACCAAAGCGAATATCCTGTCCATGCCCAATATACTCACGCTGGATAACGAAGAAGCAAAGATCATCGTCGGCGAAAACGTGCCTTTCATAACCGGCCAATACACAACACCCGGCACGGTGGGGATAAGCCCGTTCCAGACTGTCGATCGCCAGGATATCGGCTTGACGCTGCGGGTGAAGCCGCAGATTTCCCAGGGTGGCACAGTCAAACTGGCGATCTATCAGGAAACCTCGGCAATAATCGATGCGACCAACCCGGCCGGGCTCATCACCAGCAAGCGCTCGCTGGATACCAACGTGCTGGTCGACGACGGGCAGGTCATCGTGCTGGGCGGCTTGATCGACGACAACGTGCAGGACAGCGTGGAAAAAGTGCCGGTGCTCGGTGATATTCCCTTCATCGGCAATTTGTTCAAGTACAAGACCCGCAGCCGCATCAAAACCAACCTGATGGTGTTTTTGCGGCCAACCATAATTCGCAACGATGATCAAAGCGTGGATCTGGCCGGGGACCGTTATGACTTTATCCGCAATGAGGAAGCCAAGGGACTGCCAGAGCAATCCAATTTCCTGCCCAACCTGGACAAACCACAACTGCCCCCATTGGAGAACGGCAGTATAAACGCGGATAAAATGTTCAACAGGAGCAATAGCGGCTCTTTATTCAAGCGTATCGTTCCGCCTGAGAAACTGCTGGCCATGCCCCCGTCAAACCCCGTTGCGCAACCGCCGGCAGCGGTCACTCCCCAGCAGTAAGCAGCGATGGAAACTTTGTGATGGATACCCGCCTTCTACCCTATGCGTTCGCCCGCGATTTCGCGCTGCTGGCTCACCGCGACGGCGCTGCGGACGGCCCGGTCGAGGTCTGGATATCCGATGCGACCAGACCGAACGCAATCGCCGAGGTGAGCCGCTGTTTCGGCCGCATCAGGCTGAAATCGCTGCCGCGTGACGAGCTCGAAGCCGCCATCGCCAAAGCCTATGCAAGTTCGGGCGGCAATGCGGCGCAGGTCATCGATGAATATGAATCCGATCTCGATCTGACCAAGCTGATGCTGGACATGCCGGCGATCGAGGATTTGCTGGAATCCGCCGATGACGCGCCGGTGATCCGCATGATCAACGCACTGTTAACCCAGGCTTTGCGCGAGGGCGCATCGGATATCCACATCGAACCGTTCGAGCAGGTTTCGGTGGTGCGCTTTCGCGTCGACGGCAGCCTGCGCGATGTGGTGCGGCCGAAGAAGGCGATCCATGCATCGCTGATTTCGCGCATCAAGATCATGGCGCAGCTGGACATCGCCGAGAAACGCCTGCCGCAGGATGGCCGCATCACGCTGCGCGTCGGCGGCAGGCCGGTCGATGTGCGGGTTTCCACGCTGCCCACCGCGCACGGGGAACGTGCGGTGTTGCGCTTGCTCGACAAGGAATCCGGCAAACTGGATTTGCACAGCCTGGGCATGAGCGCGGACGTGCTGGAAAAATTCGACAAACTGATCACCCAGCCGCACGGCATCGTGCTGGTCACCGGCCCGACCGGCTCCGGCAAGACCACCACGCTGTATGCCGCGCTAACCCGGCTTAATACCACCAGCACCAACATCCTGACGGTCGAAGACCCGGTGGAATATGAATTGAACGGCGTCGGCCAGACCCAGGTCAATGCGCGTATCGACATGACATTCGCCAAGGCGCTGCGCGCGATCCTGCGCCAGGATCCCGACATCATCATGATAGGCGAAATCCGCGACCTGGAAACCGCGCAAATCGCGGTGCAGGCATCCCTGACCGGCCATCTGGTACTGGCAACCCTGCACACCAATGATTCTGCGGCCGCGATCACGCGCCTGCTCGACATGGGCATAGAACCATTCCTGCTGTCGTCCTCGCTGATCGGCGTGGTCGCCCAGCGGCTGGTGCGAAAACTATGCGAGCACTGCAAACGGCAGGACGGCCAATTCTGGTATGAAACCGGCTGCGACAAATGCAGCCACACCGGTTACCAGGGCCGGCTCGGCGTTTATGAGTTATTGCAGACCACCGAACAGATACGCGCGCAAATCCATAACCGCGCATCTGAAGCCGACATCCGTGCAGCCTCGCAGCGCGACGGGATGCGCACGATGCGCGAGGATGGCGAGCGCCGGTTGATCGATGGCACGACGTCGCAGGCTGAATTGCTGCGCGTCACCAAGACTCAGGAATAGGGACGCGCAATGCCAGCATT
>JAJZEQ010000055.1 GCA_021851345.1 Pseudomonadota bacterium | reverse complement strand
ACGCGCTTGACCGCCAACTCACGAAACTCGGGTGTATATTCCTGCTTCGGTATCTTCATCGTCTTCCTTTCCTGTGGGTTCGTAATTTTACGTCACCCTTGGAAGACGATTTTTCGGGGGAAGGTCACTTTGATACAAAAACAAACCGGGTTACAGTTCTTTTGCGTGGCTGGCCAGGTATTTCGCCACACCCTCCGTGGACGCGTTCATGCCGGCCTTGCCTTTGCTCCATCCCGCCGGGCAGACTTCGCCGTGTTCCTCTGTGAATTGCAGCGCGTCCACCATGCGCAGCATCTCGTCGATGTTGCGGCCCAGCGGCAGGTCGTTCACCACCTGGTGACGCACCACCCCGGCACGGTCGATCAGGAAGGACCCGCGGTAGGCCACTCCGCCGTCGGCCTCCACATCGTAGGCCTTGCATATCTCATGCTTGATGTCGGCCACCAGCGGATAGCGCACCTGGCCTATACCGCCGTTGTTGATCGGCGTGTTCTTCCAGGCGAAATGGGAAAATTGCGAATCTATCGACACGCCGATGACTTTGACGTTGCGTTTCTTGAATTCGTCCAGCCTGTGGTCGAAAGCGATCAATTCCGACGGGCACACAAAAGTGAAATCCAGCGGGTAGAAAAATATCACGGCATATTTGCCGCCAATGTGCTTCTTCAGATTAAAAGTTTCGTTGAAATCGTTGTTGCCCATTACGGCAACAGCGTTGAAATCGGGCGCGGCTTTGCCGACGAGTACTGCCATGTGTATCTCCTTCAGGGTTGATTATTTTCGAGCCGCGCAATGTAGACTCTTGCCATCGCCGCGTCAACCTTCAGACGGTTGTGGATATTGGTTTTCACAGGGGCTTGGCCCGCGAGATCACTTCTGCCGGTTGCTCCTGAAGAAATCGGGAATCCTGTGCCTGGCTGACGGAAAGCGCTGGGCAAGCAGGCAGGGTTATTGCTGACGGCTGACGAAACACTTTCGGCAGGTTGACCAAAGCGTAATCGGAATGTTTACAGTATGAACGGAATAAACATCTTGCTCTGCTTCATGTACTCCCGGTATTCCTCGCCGAAATAGCGGATGTTTTCGTTTTCTTCAACGCGCGCGGTGGCCAACAGAAACCCGTTGGCGATTATGGCCAGGGCGCCTCCGGCCAGCGATGGGTTTTTAAAGAAAAATCCCCAGCACAGGAGGAACAGAGAGCCATAAATAGGGTGCCTGATGTAGCGGTATATCCCGACTTTTACCAGGACGGTAGTTTTTTCGAATTCAAACATCGGCGCATCGTTGCGATTGGTGTCCGGCCTCCCTGACCACTGCAACAGCATGACACCGAACATAACCATCAGCAGAGAAGAAAAAAACAACAACCCTGAAATGATTTGATTCGTGGAATTCGTATTGACGTACCACACATCCATGTTCAGCACGAAAAGAACAAGCATGCACTCCCAGGCAAAGAAACGATAATAACCGTGCGAGCCCGGCTTGCGCAGGGAAGCGCGCGACACATAGGCCAGCGCAATCGTCACGGCAACAAAAGTGATTCCTTTCAACACACTGAGCCTCGGATTTATGGGGTGCCAGTACGACCGGCCATTCGGCGCAACTATTTAATCAATATTGGCATGGCATGCCCACTCTTTGCCTTGTCCGGTGACGCATGAACCACGTTTACTGCGGGCACTTCTGCCAGTCATGCCCGCACCCGATCCCGCTAAACAGGATTATCGCGGGCAATCCTTCAAAGTGAATGCGCCCTTTGTCTGCTGATGATTTCGGCAGCCATATGGATGGCCACCGCGCAAGCAATATAAAGCAACGCTACTGAAACATAGGGGACATAATATTGGGCAACCCGTGCTGCGTACTCAAGAACGCTCATTTCCGTGTATCGCCCGGAGAATAGATAAAACGTGGCGTTGGAAAATATAAATGCGAAACTGCCGGATGCCCACGCGGCCAGGGCCAGACCCGGCAATTCCCTGCTTTCCATGGCGCGCCCCTTCACCATCTTTCCGGGCGCGCACCAGTGTCCGGCCAGCCACAAGCCGGCATAGGTCGGGATGAGAAACCAGTAAGCCGGGGTCATGCACCAGTCGCTGACGCCTTGCACGGAAGTCGCGTAGTAATCGATGCAACCGGCTTCCAGGATCAGCGCGGAAAATATCATCACGGACCCGCGAGCCGATCTGGATAAATATAAGCCGCCCAGAAAAAACACCGCAAGAGAAGCATCCGGCAGGGACACCGCCGAGCCAAAATGATTAAAACGGGTGGCTGCCATCAGCGTAGCCAGCGCAACAAAAATCACGATGGCTCTGGTTTGAATGTTATTCATTGCATCTCCCGGATTTAGCTTGCTGTAATGGCTGCAACAGTACACCAAGCCGCGCGAATTGGAAATATCATTGTTTATAGTTCAATCCGACAAACAATGTCCTGCCCAGTGAATTGTAGGCATACGCCTGCGAATAATCACGATTGAACAAATTGTCCACGCGCACCAGCAAGTTCGTGTTCTTGTCTATCCTGTAGGCGGAAGTCAGATTGAGCAGCTGGTAACTGGATAAAGTGACCGTATTTCCGTTGAGATCAAAGTCCTGGCGCGACCCGCTGTAATGCATCTCGGCCCCCATGTTCCACGCACCCAAATCATGCGTTGCCGTTAAGTCGCCGTACTCCCTGGCCCTGCGCAACAGCAACTGGCCGGTAGTACTGTCCCGGGGATTCTGGGATGTCGCATTGGCGTTCAGATGGGTATTGCCAAACACTCCCGCATAGCTCAATTCCTGCCCGGTGATTTGCGCCTGGTTGATGTTGACTACGGTGGAAAAAGCGGAATTCAGTGCAATCAAATCGCTGATGCGGTTATCGAAATATACCGCATCCACGCGCTGGTCATTCGCCGCATAGTGCAGCCCGGCCTCCTTGTTTTGCGAACGCTCCGGTTTCAGGTTCGGGTTGCCCTGGTAGCCAAACGCCAGCGGGTAATACATATCATTGAAGGTAGGTGCCTTGAATGCGTTGCTGATAGTCGTGGTAAAGCGCAGCGCATCGGTAAATTGCAGACCATATCCGAGCAAACCCGTGTTGGCGGCCCCAAAATCCGAGTAGTGATCCTGGCGCAGGTTTAATTGAACCTGATGTTTGCCGAATTCGCCCACATAACCTGCAAGCAGGCTGTCCACATTGCGCGCAGTTTGCGTAAATAGCGTGTCCGAAGATACCGCCTGTCCCAGATATTCCACCGCCAAATCCACATGCTGACTATCCGCGATCTTGAGATTATTTTGCCAGGTCATCTGATTGCTTTGTGTCTGAAAACGCGAAGACTGCGCGCCGTTGAGATAGCTGTGGCTGTCATCGGTGCCCTGTGCCACGCGCAATTGGCTGTGCCACAAATCGCTGATTTGATCATTCGAGGACACCGATAATTTGTCGATATTTTCAACTGTGTTATTCAGGTCTGTCGGCGAGCCGTAGGGATTGTCATAGGAGATGTTGCCGCGCGTGCTGAACAGGGAAGCCGACAGGGAATGATCCGCATTGAGGGCATGTGTGACTTGCGCATCAAAGGTATTGTTGTCATAGGGGTTGTTGTTGGGATTTGCCCCGGGTGCCAGTTGCGGATTCATCGCCGAAATACCGTCGGTTTTGACCCTGCCGGCATTCACGCTGAACGAGGTGTCATTCACATCTCCGGAAAATCCAGCCGCCAGATGCTGGGTGCCATAACTGCCCACCCCTGCGCTGGCATTGAATGCCGGAGTGCCTTGTCCGTGCTTGGTAAACAATTGAATCACACCGCCGATGGCTTCGGAGCCATACAGGCTGCTGACGTTGCCGCGCACCACCTCGATGCGTTCGATGCTGTCCAGCATGATGTGCTCCAGCGCGGTCGTTCCGGTGGTGGCGGAATTGATACGCACTCCGTCCAGCAACACAAGGACATGATCTGAATTGGTGCCGCGCATGAAAATACTGCTGATGCTCCCCATCCCGCCGGACTGCACCACCTCGACGCCCGGCAGCGAACGCAGCAGAGTCGGCACATCCATAGCGCCGGACTTGCGTATATCCTGCTCATTCAGCACGGTGGTGTCGGCAATGGTTGTGCCCAACGTTTGCGGCATGCGCGTGGGTGTCACGATCAGCATATCGAGTGGCTGATCAGCATGTGCGCCAAAGGAAAGTGAGAGCGCACCCAACAGTGCAGCCCTGATAATTTTTTGTTTCATGATTATTCCCTGAATAAATTCCAATCGTCCCCGTTGGAAAATTAATAATCAGGAAATACGGCGAGTGTAATTGCCTCTGAAAGACTGTTGCACAACATAGCGAGCGTAGTTGAGGTCAGGCAAAGCATTTTCCAACCTGGCGAAAGGTCTGTTTGCTCCGCCGGCAGTTGTGCAGCGGTCTTTCCGATGCGCCACCCGCAGCATCTCCTGTCCATCGCCATCAGGCCGGTATCCGGGCTCGCAAGTCCTGATTTGCCGCCTTCCCATAAGTTTTCCCGGGGGATCACTCCCGGGGGATCACTCACAGTGGCATACTGGCAAATCCACACTCGCTTACCGTTGCGGGGGCAGCTCAGGCATGGGGAACTCATGTTCCCGCACCTGCTTCCCGTTTAACTCGCCTGCAACCAGGCGAGCACCTAAAAGCGGCGCGCACTTTACCACAGATATATCACGCCTCACCAAGCGCAAATTCAGCCATGGCAAACCACAAAACTTACAAAACGCTTGCATAAGTCCACCTTAGCGTTTGACTTATCAGCACTTTTCAATTTATAGTCAAAGTATGGAAAACGAATTGGACGCACTGGAAGGCAAACTTGCTCAGCTGATACAAGTCAGCGGCAAACTGCGTGCGGAAAACCAGCAATTGCGACAAGAGCTGGCGCACACTCTCAGCAGCAATCGTCAATGTAACGACAAAGTCGAAATCGCCAGGGCACGTTTGACGAAGTTACTGGGGACTCTCCCGGAAAGTCTGCCATGAGCAACGCCACGAAAACCCTGGAAATCAAGATACTCGACAGGGAATTGCGTATCGCATGCCCTGAAGAACAGCGCAGTGAACTGCTGGATGCAGTAGCTTATCTGGACAAGAGGATGCGCGAAATACGCGATGCGGGCAAGATCGCCAGTGTAGAACGTATCGCACTGATGGCCGCACTCAATATCACCCATGAACTGCTCACCACAAAAGTCGGGCGGGGCGTTGACCTGAACGACTTTAAGCGTAGAATGGAAGCCATGCAAACAGCGATTGATCAGGCATTAGCCGAACAGGACACGCTGTTTTGACAAGGTTTCCAGCCATCCACTGCCCAGGCGAAACAGCCGGGTAAGTCATTGGTTATAGTTTGTCCCCTGCGGTGTTCGACAGGCCTATAATTCTTTGAACCAATAAGCTTTGCTTAAGGCCGCGACCTTTGATGTTACTGTTGTGCGCATCCCCGGATGGCGGATGTACCTGATGTGACTTGGAAGCGGCCCTCTTGAACCCAGGTTCAAGATGCTGGGTCAACGGCACAGGCGGGGGGCTTTATTCCGGTGCGACCTTAGATTAACTCGGGTCGCACTTTTTATTTGCTGAAGTGAACCATGCGCTACTGGCTAATGAAATCCGAACCCGGAGACGTCAGCATCGACGACCTTGCCGCCCTTCCAGACCAGACAGTGGCCTGGTATGGCGTGCGCAATTATCAGGCGCGCAATTTCATGCGCGACCAGATGAAGGTCGGCGACGGCGTGCTGTTCTATCATTCCAACTGCAAGGAACCGGGCATCGCAGGCATTGCAAGGGTCGGCAGCAACGCCTACCCCGACGCCACGCAATTCAAGCGCGCCAGCAAATACTTCGACCCCAAGGCCACACCGGAACAGCCGCGCTGGTTCAATGTGGACGTGCAACTGGTCAGAAAGATCGCGCTGATCTCGATCGGTGAATTGCGCAAACACCCGGAACTTGAACGCATGCGCACCTTGCAGCGCGGCAATCGGCTGTCCATCACCCCGCTCGATCCGGCCGAGTGGAAATTCATCACCACCAGGCTGGTGCACAACTAGCATGGAATGGTATGCGGCTTATTTGTTTCTCGGTGCCGTCGCCGGATTCCTGGCCGGAATATTCGGCGTCGGCGGCGGGTTGGTGCTGGTACCCGTGCTGGTGTTTCTGTTCGATTCGCAGCACTTCCCCGCTGAAGATGTGATGCTCCTCGCCCTCGGCACCTCAATGGCGGCGATCATGTTTACATCGCTGGCAAGCTTGCGCGAACATCATCGCTACAGCGCGGTAAACTGGCGCGTGGTGCGCAACATTACCCCCGGAATTCTGCTCGGAACCGGTATCGGCGCATTGCTCGCCGCATCAATTCCGACACACGGCCTGGCCATATTTTTCGCACTATTCGTGTATTCCGTAGCCGCGCAGATTCTGCTCAACATGCGTCCGCACGCCGCGCGCCAATTGCCCGGTGCAGCCGGCATGACGCTGACCGGCATACTCACAGGCGGTCTGGGCAGCATGGTCTCCATCGGCGGCGGGTCCATCATCGTGCCATTCCTGGTCTGGTGCAATATTCCGCTGCGCAGCGCTATCGGCACTTCCGCGGCGATTGGCTTTCCGGTCGCTATCGGCGGCACGATCGGATATGTGGCAACCGGCCTGAGCATCCATGCCTTGCCCGCCCTGAGCCTGGGCTTTGTCTATCTTCCCGCCCTGTTCTGGGTCGCATTTGGCAGCATCATCACCGCACCGCTGGGCGCAAAAGCAACGCATTCGATGCAGGTCGGGGCATTACGCAAATTGTTCGCGATACTGTTGATCGCGCTGGCAAGCAAGATGTTATGGCATGAACTGCCTTGGCACACTCAACCAGGCCCGGAGGCCACCTCCACTCCATCCCGACTCAGCCGCCAGTAATGAGTATCCGGCGAAGCCAACTCCATGAGACTGGAGGCGGCCACGAAACTTGCGGACGGCAGCGCACATGGCTCAAGTCTGAGCCAGCAGCTGCTGGCTGGTCCCGGCTCTTCTACCCAGCCCAGCAGCATCCCGCCGCTTCCGGCCTGCTGGCAAGCCAAAACTGCCAACTCCACCGGGTTGCGCGCCAAAACAATGCCCGCGTTTCCCTGCCATTTCAGCGCAGCAGCCAGCGCCGGCAATAACTGGCTGGTTTGACTCTGCAGGAAGCTGAAAGGCATCGGCAGGCCTTCACGATTTTGCTCCAGCACCTGCAATATCGCCGAAAACGAGCCGCGCAAGCTGCACACCTGCAGTATGGTGTCAGCCGGCAAGGTGATTTCCCCGGCCGCGTCGAGACAATCTAGCGCGCCAAAAAGTGCCAATTCAGCCAGAACTCCGATTCGGCGCGGACGAAACCCCAGTCGGATTGCCAACTGCTCGCGCCAGTTATCGGGAGGCTCGTTGCCGGAGCAAAATCCGCTGGCGGTTCGCCCGGTGATTTTCCAGGTCATGCTATCCATGTCTTGTGTTCCCGGGAATCCCGGATCTCATGCGGGCGCTGGTGTCCTCGAGTATCACGGCGGCATGGCCTCCGCCAAAACCCAGGATGTCCGCCAGCACATAGTGTACGGATCCGGCTTCCGGATGCGCCAATGCTGCACACAGATGAGGGTCTGGTAAATAATCCTGACGCGGCCAGACATTCGCTTCCAGACATGCTGTCAGCAAGGCGATTTCTGCGGCTCCGGATGCGCCCAGTGTATGCCCGATCGCAGCCTTGAATGTGACCAGCGGGGGCAAGGTTTCGAATGCCGCTGCCAATCCGTTCAATTCATTTGCGTCATTTACCGGACTGCCCGCAGCCTGCAATTTGATCAGGTCTATGTCGGATGCTTGCAGGCCGCTGGCCTTAAGCGCCCGCGCGCACATTTCACTGACTGTTTCCGGAATGGCGCCGGTCGGGTCGCGGCCATCGACGATATTGCTGCCTCCGCACAAGCGCCAGCGTGCCGGCTGGCCGGACAGATGCAGCACCGAGACCGCCTCTCCCAACGCAATCCCGTCACGATCCAATCCCATTGGTTTTGGTTGGCCTGGCGTCAGCAGCTGCATCGCCGCAAAACCGGAAACGGAGTATCGGTTGGCCAATTCCACTCCCATTACAACGGCATCATGCACCCGGCCCGAACTGATGAATCCGGATGCGTACAAAATTGCCTGCAGCGAAGAAGTGCAGGCGCTGGAAACCAGATAGACCGGCCCTGTCCAACCCAGCCATTCGGCTATTTTTTCGGCAAAGTCATAACTGTCTCCGGAACGAACCAGCCCTGCTTCAATCGCGCCGATATCCAGTGAAGAAGATGCCACAAACAGCGGCGCGTTTCGAACCGCGTCCAGCCCCGCCTCGCTGGCGGCTGCACACACCAACTGCTGTGCGCGGATGCGCCAGTCCGATTCGGCCTGGTCAATACTGAAATATGGCCAATCTGTTCCGTCGGCCAATATTATCCGGCCCGCCCCCCGGCCACCCGCCGAAATACATCCAAGCGCCTCTGGAAGACTTGCGCCCAGTGCCGAAATCAGCGCCCGTCCGTGCAGATATACCGGGTTCATGCGCGACGCACAGACAGATATTCGGCAAGATGGGCGATGCTGCTCAAGGCTCGCCGCGTTTCCTTGCTGTCGGGCAGGCGTATGGCGTAGCGCTTCTGGATTTCCATGGAAATCTGCAATGCGTCGAGAGAGTCCAGCATCAGTCTGGAGTCGGGCCCGAAAAGTATTTCATCATAGGCCAGACCGCCTTGCGGTTCATCCTTATCGGCTGCGTATAAAACCAGTGCCTTCAGCTCGCGTTTGAACTCGCCAATATCAGCAGTCATCCCTGATCCCGTTTCATCAGCTGGCCCTGCGGCGGAAAAAAACTACCGCAATGATGATCATGATCGTGGCAAAGCCTGTCAACTTTGCCGCCGGAATCAATACCCCGGTCATATCGCTGCCGCGCAGCAGGACTGCAAGCATGCCCTCCAATCCCCAGTTCATCGGTGAAAATTCCGCAAGCCGCTGCATGACTTCGGGCATAATGAATTTGGGCACCATCACGCCGCCGATAGCTGCCATCAGTATGTTCACGATAGGTCCCAGCGCCGAAGCCTGCGCATGCGTTCTTACCAGACTTGCCAGCGCAAGCGCCAGGCCTATCGCCGCCATGCTCACTGCGAGCAGTACCAGCATCAGCGCGCCCCAATGTATGCCCGCCAGCGACAGCGCATCCCCGCCCAGCAGCGGCATCAGCCAGACCCCCACTGCCAGCATCAATGCGGCTTGCAGCCCATTGATCGCCAGATAGGGCAAGGCCTTGGACCAGATCATCACGCTGGTAGGCACGCCCAGGCTGGCAAGCCTGGTCAGCGCCCCGCATTGCCGCTCCTGGATGAACAGATTCGCCAGTGAAGCCACGACAAAAAACATGCCGAAAACCAGCCAGGCGGGCACGTTTTGCTGGACTGCGGTGGGGCGGGAACCTGCCGATAACCGTTCAGTGTCTATCATGGCCAGCGCAGAGACAGGCACTGACTCATCCGGCGCGCCTGAACGCAATGGGCGTTGCGAAGATCGTTGCGACATACGTGCCGCCGCAAGCAGGGCCCGGGCACGCAGCTCGTTCGCAATCATGATCAGCTCGGCGTTGTTTGCGGCAAATGCGCTGCTTTCCAGTCCCGGCTCGGCAATCAACCTGAGTTGTTTCCCGCTACCCGGGTGCGCAGCTGCCAATTCTCTTGAAAAGTCTTTTTCTATGACCAGAACGTAACTCAACTTGCCGCCGCGCACTTCGTCTTTCCAGCTTGCACTGTTTGCTTGCGGACTTCCGTGACGCTTTTTCCACTCGGCAAGAAAGTTGTCAGCCAGTTGGCCGCTGTCCCGGTTCTCTACCGCGTACGGCAGAGCCTTGGTGGACGGGCTGTACACATCTTTGAGCGCGAGCGACATGATGATGATGAAAATCGCAGGCATCAGGAACAGCGCGGCCAAGCCATGCACATCGCGGATCAGGGCCAGGAATTCCTTTTTGATCAGAGCAAGCAGCATATAAACAACCACCAAAGTCCCGGTTCCACAGGCAGATGGAGCCTGCAGCAATTCTTCTCGGGCAACGCTGCCTGGATTTATCGGAGCTTTCACGATCAATCCCGCAACGGACGATGGGTGAGTGCCATGAACAGTTGCTCCAGGTTATTGCGCCCGAATTCAACATACTTCAGCCGACCGCCAAGTTTTTCCACAGCGGCCAGCAGTTCGGCGGGCGTCCGATCATGGGCAAGCGTCACCCGCCATTCTTCGCCGACAGACTCGACCTTGCCGAAACGCCCAAGCAAGGCATTCATTTCTCCAACCGGCACGCCTTCCACCGCCAGACGCATATGGGCAACGCCATCCCGCAACAACTCGTCCAAAGTGCCATCACGCAAAACCTTGCCATCGTCAAGAATGACCACCCGATCGGCAATCGCCTCGATTTCGTCCATGTAATGGGAAGTATAGATCACGGCCGCGCCGCTATTGGCAATCATCTTCACGGCATCCAGCAGGAATGCCCGTGACTGCGGGTCCACACCCACAGTGGGTTCGTCCAGGAGGATAAGTTCGGGTTCGGGCAACAAGGCTATGGCCAGGTTCAGGCGCCGTTTCAGCCCGCCGGAAAGTCTTTCGGCGCGGATTTTCACGAAACGCTCCAACCGGGAAAACGCCAGACACTCAACGATGCGCCGGCGTTTGCGTTCGCCTCCCAACCTGCCCGCCGCCGCAAAACATTCCAGGTTTTCCTTTACCGTGAGCATCGGATAGAAAGCATATTCCTGGGGCGCAACCGCGATGCGTGTTGGAGCTTTGCGCCGAACGACCGCCAGCGGCGACCCGTCTATCAATATAGCCCCGTGCTGGACCTGTAATATTCCCGAGAGGTGTGAAATGAGCGTGGTCTTGCCGGCACCATTCGGGCCCAGCAAGCCAAGAATTTGGCCGCGCCCGGCATTGAGTGACACGCCTGTCAGCGAGGGTTTCTCCGCATCCGGGTAGCAATACGAAAGATCCCTTATTTCCAGCATCAATTGAGCGCCGTTTTCAAATCGCGAAAAAAAACTTCCTCTTGTCTGGAAAGGTCGCGCAGCAAATCCGCCAATATCACCGGATTCAGGGCATCGCGCCCCTTGACCATACGTGCGGTCGCCAGCGCAAATGCTCTCCAGCCATCACCTATCAACATCAGCCGGTCGGAAAATCCGGACAACATTTCCATACCGGACAAGCTCGCCACTTCCTGCAAGAAGGCCGCATACAGAAAACGAAATCCCGCGCCTCCCGTACCGATTTCCTCCTGCATGCGAATGATGTGCCCCACAAACAATGAACTCCGGTGCGCAGCCGGATCAAGCCTGGCAACCCTGTTGGCAAGCGTTTTGATGCCGCGCACACCGATGATAGGCAAAGGCGCAAGCATCGTCCGGCAGGTTTTAAGAATTGCTTTGCGCGCCACCCGGGGCGTGATGGTGGATACGCCCGGTTTTTGCATTGTATACAGCAAACCCCTGGGGGCAAGCACACCCTTGGCAAAGCGGGCGCGCGACAATGATGCCGCATCGCAGCGCACAGTCTGCTCGCCAACCGGGTCGCTGATCAGGTAATCATTGCCCTCCTTGCCGAACACCAGAAGATTATGCGCATTAAAATGAAAGCGCATGTCCTCCGGAAAATAGGGCAGCCAGTACACCGATGTCTGCAAACCCACCACATGGCCTTGCGCCAGCAACTCATCCAGGCGCGCCTGCCCGACGGCAGGATTACGAAAAGTTTCAAAGCGAAATTCGGCCTCGAGCACTTTGCCCAAACCCCTGATGATGGATCTGGGTGGCTGGCGATAAGCGATCAGAGGCAGGCCGGAAAGCTTGATGAATGGCAGGTAGGCAAACGACAATGCCGCCGACAGGCCAAAGGCCATAGCCTCGGTAATCGGCACACCGTGGTGGCAGACCAGGTTGGAGATCACTCCGCTTTCACAATGTGCGGCATGGCGATGGTGCGGGAAAGTCATGGCAGGCGCTGTAATTGTTGCACGGCAAGACCGAGCGCTTCGGCATAACGCTTCAGCATGCCGGGCGACAAGCGCGCGAAAATCTCCGGCCGGAAATGGCGGCGGATGCGCCAACGCCAGATGCCGGTTGATTGCGCCAGCAACAACAAGTCCATGCGACGGGCATACATCCAGTATTCCAGCGTCGATGACAAACCATTTATCGCGTTTTGCCGTGCAGTTTCAGCCAGGGAACGCATCTCTTCCACGGCCTGGCTGGTAACTATTTCCTCAACCTCCCACCCATTGGAAGCGGCCACTACAATGTGGCCGCCCGCATCCCTGGCATAGACCGCCTTCCTGTACCCACCCAGGGTCTTGTTGCCCTCCTGGGGTACATTTTGCAAATCCATTACACCGCCTCCAGATAAGCGAACGCGCTGGAAAAACGACCGCTCTCCGGAATGTACATCAACAGCTTCTGCCCCTTCTTTATGCGGCCGGAACGAAAAAGCTCGTCCAGCATAATGTAAGGGGCTGCCGATCCGGTATTGCCTTTTCTTTCCAGGTTTGAAAACCAGCGCTCGCGGGGAATGGGCAAGCCGATTTCGGCGAGGCCTTTGACGATAGGCTCGGCAAAGTACCGGGAAGATATATGCGGCAGAAACCAGTCTATATCCTGCACGCTCAGGTTTCTTTTTTTCATTACCGCGGCAAGAGGCTCGGACAACGTGGCCCTGATGACATTTTCATTCAATAGCCGGACATCCTGCTTGAGCGAAAATATGGAATTCGAGCCCCACTCCGCCGCAGCGAATCCCCGCCAGCCCAGCAAAGACCCGTCTTCGCTTTTCTCACCGCCGGCATACATACAGGCGGGCAATTCATGTGCGGCAGAAGATAGCTCGATCCAGTCTATGCGCAGCGATTGCGTGCCGCATGGCTGGTTCTCCAACAAGAATGCGCCCGCACCATCCGAGAGCATCCAGCGTAGAAAATCTTTCTCAAAGGCGATTTCCGGATGAGCCTCGAGTGCCTGGAGCTTGTGCTCGACCTCGGTCTCAAAGTTGGCGGCGCGCAAAGAGGAAGAGGCCAGCTCGGAACCCGTGGCAACTGCACGCTGCACATCACCCGCGCTAACCGCAAGCCAAGCATGCTTGAGTGCCGCCGCACCGGAGACACATATCCCGGCAAACGAAACCACCTGCAATCGCGGCCATTTCAATTCGCCGTGTACCATGACCGCATGATTGGGCAGCAACTGATCCGGGGAGGATGTGCCGCATGACAACAATTCAACCCCGGCGATCTCCCCCAGGGCACTAACCGCCTGCGCCGTGAGTTGCGCATTGGACATGGCGGTTTTTCCTGTTGTCCGGTCTATGGCGTAATGCCGCGACAGAATGCCGTTGCTGCGCAATATCACCCGCCGGGCACGCGACGGTTTTCCCCCAACCATGCCCAGCACCCGCTCCATCTCGTCATTGCTGACCGGATCAAAAGGCAGGAAGGATGCCGTCTTGTTGATATAAACTTTAGATAACATAATTGGACATACGCTCGTCTCCTGAGCCCGACGGGAGTTCAAAATCATGTTTCATCCGGGCGAGCTGCTTTCCCAGCAAAGGCCGGATCAATGCCTGCAGCGCCAGGCTGGCTGGTATCACGGTCACGATCAATGCAACCAGAAAGATCACATATAAAAACAATAGCGGCTTGCGTAACCAACTCCCCGGCTCCCCGGCTGCGCGCACCAGCTTCCCCCATAAATAAAAACTGCGTGTTGCCGCTTGTTCGGTGAAATACAGCTTCGCATCAGCCTCAACAGCCTTGAGGCCGGCAAGCAAAGGAGCGGCGCTTTTTTCGGCATCATTTGCCAGTGCGTTCTGCAGGGCCAGGCCAAAACGCTGCGCATGCAGAATCTCGGGCGGTGCGATCCCCGGGGGAGGCAAGCCCAGAAACCCCGCCTGTCTTCCGGTGAGAAACCAGAGCGGCGTCGTGAGGAGCGTGGCAAACACATTACCACGGTCGGCAAGAACCACATTGTCGATCAGGCGCGCACCCAAACCGTCCAGCATACATTTCATCTTCTGATGCGCCATCAACCACATGTTCCGGCAGGCGATCACAGTGACCACAGGTTTATTCTTTA
>JAJZEQ010000113.1 GCA_021851345.1 Pseudomonadota bacterium | reverse complement strand
TATCGTTCGGGGCGCGGCAGTCAGTCTGATGTGCTAGCAGCAAGATCCGCATGGGTGGCGTTGCAGGATAGAGCAAGCGAAATCGCGCAGAAAGTGCGCACCGCAAAAATAGCACTGGTGCGCGAAATAGGTCCGCTGGGCGATCTGCCGCTAGTCAAGAAGCCCTCGATAGACCATATCCCGATCGACCCCAGCGCACTCGATAAACATATTGCGATGCATCCGGATATTGTCATATTGGCAAAGCAGCAGGATCTGGCGGCGACCGACGCTCGCCTGGCACAGGCCAACAAGCAATCCGACTGGAGCGTGGACTTGTCTTATGGGCTGCGCGGCCCGCAGTATTCCAACATGGCCTCGATCGGTTTCTCGGTGCCGTTGCAGTGGGATCAGGCAAATCGCCAGGATCGAGAAGTAGCCGCCAAACTCGCGCTGGCCGAGCAAATCCGAATGCAGCGGGAGGAGGCCATGCGCACCGCGACAGCAGAGGTACAAACGATGATTGCTGAATGGCAGAGCGCGCATGAGCGGCAAACACGCCTGGAACTCGAACTGGTGCCGCTCGCTACCGAGCGTACCGAAGCGGAATTATCGGCCTACCGCAGTGGTAAAACGTCGCTAAACAACGTACTTGCAGCCCGCCGCAATGAAGTCGACGCCCGTTTGCAGGCGCTGCAAATGGAGGCGGAAACCGCGCGCTTGTGGGCGCAACTCAACTTCCATTTTTTGCGTGATGATGCCGTGCGCCTTGCGCCGGAAAAGGAAAAACCATGAAAACCAAATCTTTCATTATTTATATTGCCGCGTTAGCCATTATCGGCGCGGCAGGTTACGCAGGCTATCGCGCAGGCCTTGATCAACACATGAAAAATTCATCAGTCGAAATGAAGGCCGACAAGAGCAAATCCGGCGCTGCGACAGATCAGGCGACGGACAGGAAGGTGCTGTACTGGCACGATCCGATGGTGCCCGGCCAGCGCTTCGACAAACCCGGCAAGTCACCTTTTATGGACATGCAATTAGTGCCGGTTTATGCCGATGAGGGCAGCGATGGCGGGAAAGTTTCGATCGATCCGCGTATTCAGCAGAATCTGGGCATTCGTACTGCCGTAGTTACAAAAGGGAGCTTGACATCCCATATCAAAGTGATCGGCAATGTGGCCTACAACGAACGCGAGTTGGCGATACTTCAGGCACGCGCCAACGGCTATGTCGAAAAGCTCTACGTCAAGGCGACGCTGGATCCGGTGCACAAAGGTGAGGCGCTCGCCGAACTGTATGTGCCCGACTGGATCGCGGCGCAGGAAGATTTTTTGACTGCGAAAAAGCTGGCGGCTCATGAAGGCGCGGGGCTGGTCGATGCTGCGCGTGAACGCATGCGCCTGGCAGGCATGACGGATGAGCAGATACGGCGAGTGGAATCAATTGGAAAAGTTCAGGCGCGGCTGGTTGTCGCATCCCCCGTGAACGGCGTGATTGCAGAATTGGGAATTCGTGAAGGCATGACGGTTGCAAGCGGCGCGCTGCTGTTTCGCATCAACGGGCTGGATACGGTTTGGGTCAATGCCGAAGTGCCGGAAGATGCAATAGCACAGGTGCGCCCGGGAAATGCCGTCGAAGTACGCACATCTTCATTGCCGGGTGTTGTGTTCAAGGGCAAGATCAATGCGGTTCTGCCGGATGTGGATCCTGCAACCCGCACCGTGAAGGCGCGCATCGAACTGGCCAATCCCGGGCAGCAGCTTGTCCCGGGCATGTTTGTCAGCGTGGATTTCTCGCCCGAGGTGCATCGTGACGTGCTGCTGTTGCCGAGCGAAGCGGTGATACAGACAGGCCGTCGCAGCGTGGCAATCGTTGCGCAGGCCGACGGCAGGTTTGTCCCGGTTGACATTGAGACGGGTGGCGAAAGCCGCGGCCAGACGGAAATACTGAAAGGTCTGGAGTCAGGGCAGAAGGTCGTCGTCTCCGGGCAGTTCCTGATCGATTCGGAAGCCAGCCTAAGGGGCGCCTCGCTGCGCATGGGCAATGAGACCAAGCCCGCCGGCAACGCTGCGGCAACGCATCACGGCAGAGGCAGGATTGAATCGATTGACAAGGATACCATCACTATTTCGCATGGCCCGATCGCCAGCCTGCAATGGGGCGCGATGACCATGAGCTTCAAGCTGCCCACAGGCGGCCTGCCTCAAGGCATCAGGATCGGTGATCGCGTGGACTTCGAAATCAAACCCGTTCAGGATGGGGGATATGAGATCGTGTCGATTGCGAAGGCGTCAGGAGGCAAGCCATGATCGCCCGGATGATACGCTGGTCGATCGGCAACCGTTTTCTGGTATTGCTTTTTACGCTGATGCTGGCGGCGTGGGGTATCTGGTCGTTAACAAAAACGCCGCTCGATGCGCTGCCAGATCTGTCCGATGTGCAGGTGATCATCCGCACCAGCTGGCCGGGTCAGGCGCCGCAGATCGTCGAGAACCAGGTGACCTATCCGCTGACGACGACCATGTTGTCGGTGCCTGGCGCCAAAACGGTGCGCGGCTATTCCTTCTTCGGCGACTCATTCGTCTATGTGCTGTTCGAGGACGGCACTGATCCCTATTGGGCGCGCTCGCGCGTGCTCGAATATCTGAACCAGGTACAGTCGCGTCTGCCGCCACAGGCCAGATCGTCGCTCGGTCCGGATGCGACCGGCGTGGGCTGGATATACGAATATGCGCTGGTAGATCACAGCGGCAAGCTCGATCTGTCGCAGCTGCGCGCACTGCAGGACTGGTTCCTGAAGTACGAACTGAAGACTGTGCCCAACGTGTCGGAAGTCGCAAGCATCGGCGGCATGGTACGCCAGTACCAGATCGTGCTGGACCCCGAGCGTCTGCGCGCCTACAACATTCCCCAGAGCCGGGTGATAGACGCCATCGGCAAAGCCAATCAGGAGGCGGGAGGTTCGGTGCTGGAGTTGGGCGAGGCCGAATACATGGTGCGTGCCTCGGGCTATCTGCGAACGCTGGATGACTTCCGCAGTATCCCGCTGACGACCACTGCCGCCGGCGTATCAGTGCGGCTGGGCGATGTGGCGCGCATCCAGATCGGCCCTGAGATGCGGCGTGGCATTGCGGAATTGAACGGCGATGGCGAAGTGGCGGGTGGCGTGATCGTGATGCGCTCCGGCAAAAATGCGCTGGAGACGATAGAGGCGGTCAAGGCCAAGCTGGCGGCGCTCAGGGCGAGTCTGCCTCCCGGGGTTGAAATTGTGACCACCTACGACCGTTCCGCGCTGATCGATCGTGCGGTCGAGAATCTGACCCACAAATTGATCGAAGAATTCCTCGTTGTCGCTCTCGTGTGCGGCATTTTTCTTTTCCATCTGCGTTCCGCGCTGGTTGCCATCGTGTCGTTGCCGCTGGGCATCCTTGCAG
>JAJZEQ010000306.1 GCA_021851345.1 Pseudomonadota bacterium | reverse complement strand
CGCCGCCACGCCCATCGAGACGATGGAGCGCAGGGCCACGTCCACTGTCATATCCAGCGCTATGGTGTCGGCCTTGCGCACGAAGAAATAAAAGCCGTTCACCGGACTGGGTGTGGTGGGAATAAATACCGCCACGTATTCCTCGTCGAACCGGTTTATCACTTCGCCGGGCAAACTGGTCTGGAACGCCAGCGACCACGCCTGGGGATGGGGGTAACGCACCAGCAGAACCTTGCGAAAGGAATTGCCGCTGCCGGACAACAAGGTGTCGCTGACCTGCTTCACGCCCTTGTAGATGCTGCCCACGAAAGGAACGTGCAACATTGCTCTTTCCCATTGCGCCCACAAATACTGCCCGAACAAGTTGCGCATCAGCAAGCCGGTCAGCCCCACCACGAACAGCGTCAGGATGATCCCCAGGCCGGGAATATGCATGCCCAGCACCCTGTCCGGCCGCCAATGCTCCGGAAGCAGCAGCAGCGTTTGATCCATCGCGCCTATCGTCAGGTTCAGCACCCACAGGGTGATACCCAGCGGAACCCAAACCAGCAAACCGGTAATGAAATATTTCTTCATGCCCTAAACAACACCCGTGGCCGCCGGGGCGGGTGCAGTCACGGCAACCGCCTCAGGCTTGGTTTCGTGCTTGATTTCCGGCTTCCCGGCATCCGCTTTGGCATCCGCTTTCTTGGGGCCGCCCTTGAAATCGGTAACGTAATAGCCATTGCCCTTCAACTGGAAACTGGCGGCGGTCAATTGTTTTAAGAAGGTGTCTTTTCCGCATTCGGGGCAGGTAATGAGCGGCGCGTCGCTCATTTTCTGCATCACATCCTTCTGGCAGGCGCAACTACTGCAACGATAAGCATAAATAGGCATCGCAACTTCCTATCGGGTAATTTACAAAGGCGGGCATTATACCCGAGCGCGCCGCATCAGGGCATTCGGCTTGGATGGCAATCCGGGGAGACACAAAAAAAGCCGACTGATGTCGGCTTTATCGAAAACCAGAACTGTCTTACTTGGCTAAAGCCAATATAAAATCGACCAATTCCTTGATGTCGCCTTGCTTCTGGCCGGATGCGTCCATCGGGGGCATGGCCATGCTACCCCAGTTTCCCGAACCGCCCTTGGACACTTTCGCGACCAGCATTGCTTTTGCTCCCGCGTCACCCTTGTATTTTTTGGAAACATCCATCCATGCGGGGCCAACCATTTTTCTGTCAATCGAGTGGCAGGCGCTGCAACCGTCTTTCTTGGCAAGCGCAGGCATGTCGGTCGCCATTGCGCTCCCGGTAATCATCAGTCCAGCCATTGCCGCACCCGCGATAATATATTTCATGTTTTTCTCCTTCATTAAGTTGTTTAAAAACTGGTAAATCTGCAGTGCCGGTAAATCCGCAGTGAAGGAAAATCCGAATATAAGCACTTCACCCTGCGTTCGATTGTAATCACCGCCCACGGTTCACGCAACCGATAGTGGCCTATTCGGTAAAGCTTGAGTAATTTCATCCGGCATTTTGTCTGCCTTCGGGACCATATGAGGCCGGGGATTAACGTTGTTTTCTTGTGCGGATATGGGGCCCGCGGCGGAGAATTGCCATATCCCCGCGTATCCGTTTTTTCTGGCTACCGAAAAAGTGCATCGCGGGTATAATGCGCGCCACCCTTCGCCCAACCAATCAGCGCAGCGGTTTCTGTGTCACTCCCGATCTCTTCGATCATTAATTCGTCAGGCCCGATTGGTGCAGCTCTTGCGAGCAGCGGGCCGTCACAGGAGCAATGCCTTGTCAACCAATGATATTACTTTTGCCAGCTTGAATCTGGCACAACCCCTGATGCGCGCGATTTCCGACGCGGGCTACACGACACCCACCCCGGTTCAGGCACAGGCGATACCGCTGGTGTTGGCCGGCGGCGATTTGCTGGCTGGCGCGCAGACAGGCACCGGAAAAACCGCCGGCTTCACGCTGCCCATCCTGCATCTGCTCACCGCAAAACCCGTGGCCAACCAGCGCCCCGGTCGGCCGCGCTGCCTGATTCTGGTCCCGACGCGCGAACTCGCCGCCCAGGTGGAAGAATCCGTGCAAACTTATGGCAAATATCTTGCGCTGAAATCCATGGTGATGTTCGGCGGCGTGAATATCAATCCGCAGATCAAGGCCCTGCGCGGACAAATGGACATCCTTGTCGCCACGCCCGGGCGGCTGCTCGACCATGTGGGGCAAAAAACCCTGGATCTGTCAGGCATTGAAATCCTGGTACTGGATGAAGCCGACCGCATGCTGGACATGGGTTTCATTCGCGACATCAAAAAAATTCTCGCGCTGCTGCCCAAACAACGCCAGAACCTGCTGTTCTCGGCAACCTTCTCCGACGAGATCAAGACCCTTTCTGACGGACTGCTGCACAATCCCGGCTATGTCGAAGTGGCGCGCCGTAACTCCACGGTGGAGCTGATCACCCAAAGCGTCCACCTGGTGCCGCAAAAACTGAAGAGCCACCTGCTGTCGCACCTGATCAAGCATCACGACTGGAAACAGGTGCTGGTATTCACCCGCACCAAACACGGCGCGAACCGGCTGACCGACAAACTGATCGCGGACGGCATTCCTGCCGCAGCGATACACGGCAACAAGAGCCAGCCGGCGCGCACCAGGGCCCTGGCGCAATTCAAGGACGGCACATTGCCGGTGCTGGTCGCCACCGACATCGCCGCGCGCGGACTGGACATCGACCAGTTGCCGCATGTGGTCAATTTCGAATTGCCGAACGTGCCGGAAGATTACGTGCACCGCATTGGCCGCACCGGTCGCGCAGGCAGCAGCGGCGCGGCGATCTCGCTGGTGGACAAGGAGGAATTGCCGTTCCTCAGGGACATCGAGCGGTTGATCAAACGCGAGATCCCGGTAGTTGCGATAGACGGTTTTGTGCCGCCCGCCAACCTTCCCGCTGAAGCCCCGCGCCCACCCCGCCAGCCAAACGGGCCAAGACGCAATAACGGGCCGCGTGCCGCAAAAACCGGCAAGCCCCATCAGCCGCCGCGCGAGGGCCAGACGCGGCATGACGGCCAGGGTCAAAAGCAAAAGCCGCGCAATCCGCAGCAGCGTGATCAGCAACCGCGCAACGGACAGCCTTCTGCCAAGCCGCGCCCGCCGCAGAAGACCGACGAACAGCATCTGTCCGAAGCGGCACGCCATCAAGCCATGCCACAACCCGCTTTGTTTTCACCCAAACCGGGCGTGCGCCGGGGTCGCTAGAACACTATATCTGTCGCCATTGTCCCGGCTCCAACCCTGCCAGCGTCCATTCGCCGATACCGTAACGTATCAGCCGCAATGTGGGCAGTCCAACTGCCGCGGTCATGCGCCGCACCTGGCGGTTTTTTCCTTCGCGGATGGCCAGCTCTATCCAGCCAGTAGGGATG
>JAJZEQ010000009.1 GCA_021851345.1 Pseudomonadota bacterium | reverse complement strand
CTTTCCGGCCATTGTGCTGGCGGCCGGATTGACAGGCTATATCGGCGGCAGGTTCGCGCCGGATAAATTCGCCATCGGCGGCGGGCACGGCAAGGCCAAGGACGTTTATGGCGCGGCACTGATCGCCGATGACACGCCGACGCCTGAGCATGCGCGCTTCACCTGGCCACGGATTGTGCGCGTGGCACTGGCGGGCATTGCGATCTGGACGGCTGCGATGCTGCTGCTGGCCGCAAAATTCGGCTGGCAGGGTGTGTACACGCAGATGGGCTGGTTTTTCACCAAGGCCGCATTTCTGACATTCGGCGGCGCTTACGCGGTGCTGCCCTATGTCTACCAGGGTGCGGTAGAACATTATCACTGGCTGACCCCGCTGCAAATGCTCGACGGGCTGGCGCTGGGCGAAACCACGCCTGGGCCGCTGATCATCGTGGTGGCCTTCGTCGGTTTTGTCGGGGGCTGGGGCCAGGCGCTGTTCGGCCCGGACGAGCTGTTTCTCGCCGCCGCGGGCGCCGCGGCGGTGGTGACGTTCTTCACCTTTTTGCCGTCGTTTATTTTTATTTTTCTCGGCGGGCCATTGGTGGAAAGCACACACGGTGACTTGAATTTTATCGCACCGCTTACCGGCATCACTGCTGCGGTAGTGGGCGTGATGCTCAACCTGGCGGTGTTCTTTGCCTGGCACGTGCTGTGGCCGCAAGGTTGGGCGGGGCGCTTCGAATGGTTCTCGGCGCTGCTCGGGATGGCGGCATTGATCGCACTATTGCGCTTCCGCATAGGCATTATTCCCGTGATTGCGGGATGCGGGGGAATCGGCTTGATCTACCGTCTGGTGGCCTGAAGTCTTTTGGCGGGGCGTGGGGATTCCGGCTCGCGCAGACGGAAGATTATGCGTAACATTCCATTTATTAAAAAACCAAAACTAAGGATACAAGAATGAAACACAGCTGGACGCTCCAAATACTCCTGTCAACCGGCCTGATATTGCTGAGCTACGCCTCTTTGGGCTCGGCCGAGGAGACAACACACACTGCCAGGGTGGAAGTTTATGCACAACACTCCGGCGACAAGATCATTTACAACTATCGCGTTATCAACAACACCCAGCAAACCATCGCAGCGGTTACGATAGGACTCGATAAGCGGAGAGATGTGAATCCCGGCAATGACGTATATGAACTGCTCGGGCTGCCCTCGGGCTGGAATGCAAAGTTCGGCATTCCCTCGACAAGTTCCAACTCCCCCACAGGCTGGCGTGTCAGCCTGATCACCCCCGAACAGGAAAGCGACGCGCATGCGCTCACATGGGCGCCCCTGAATGACAGGACACCGAGACTGCTGCCCGGACAGAACCTGGGCAAAATGAGCATCTCGCTGGACAAGGCGGATAGCAACTACCTGACCGGCCATGCCGTGCTCGGTTTCGCAGATGGCAGCCCGGCAAATTTGACTGTCCCCCTGGAACGTCTGGACACCAGCCCGCCCAGCCTCACGGTATATTTGCATCCCGATACGATCATGCCGCAGGACAACAAATTTGTCGCCATCAAAGCGACTTTTTCGATCAAGGACGATTATGACCGCATGCCCGAAATCAAGCTCGAGTCCATCACATCCAACGAGCCTTTGGGCGCGGACGACATCCGTGACGCTAGCATCGGCCTGGATGACCGCTATTTTAAATTGCGTGCTGTGAGCAAGAGTTTTGCCGGAAGGATTTATACCGTGACCTACTCGGCGACTGATGCCTCCGGCAACCAAACCATGGCTACTGCCAATGTGATGGTGTCTGCAAGCCATCATCCAAACGATCAACGCGAACTGAGACTGCAATGAGCCGGCATTGCTGCCGACTCGGAATGACCTGCGCCACCGGCGCATTCTGTCACCCGGCGCGGCGCCCTACTTTGTAACTGCCATGCATCCCGTGCTCTACTCCTTCCGTCGCTGCCCTTATGCGATGCGCGCCCGAATGGCACTTTATGCCAGCGGCATAACTGTTGAATTGCGCGAAGTCGAATTGAGCAACAAGCCGAAAAGCATGCTGGCATGCTCTCCCAAGGGCAGCGTGCCGGTGCTGGTGCTGCCCGATAGGGAGGTGATCGATGAAAGCTGGGATATCATGCTATGGGCGTTGCGCCGGAACGACCCCGATGGCTGGCTGGGGGAAAACAGTGCCTACGCCGATGCCGCAATCCCGCTGATCAGCGAAAACGACACGACCTTCAAAGACCTTCTGAATCGCTACAAATATCCTGAACATTATCCGGAACACGGACAACACTATTACCGCGCCCGGGCGGAGATATTTATTCAGGGCCTGGAAAACCGCTTGCGCGCCACCCCTTTTTTGCTGGGTGATACACCATCCGTTGCCGATGCGGGCATTTTTCCGTTCATACGCCAATTCGCCGATGTGGACCAGGGCTGGTTTGCGCAAGCGCCCTACCCGTCTCTGCGTAACTGGCTCAAAGGTTTTTTGGACTCCGCATTGTTTGCGGCGGTTATGAACAGATACCCACCCTGGCAACCCGATGACACCCCTGTAATCATGTCTCCATGAATGACGGTATCCTTGCCGAATGCCTGCATCATCAGCATCGCGGCGTGACCGCAACTCACCCTATCCTGTGCAGCACGGTAAATAGCCATGAACAGGGAATCAGGCGGAAGGGAACACAAACCCGGGCAGATGTTTTCCAGTGACTGGATCATGTATCGCCGTTGCCATAATAATTTCCGGAATAAGGTGATAAAATGCCGCGTTGAATAATTTTTAAGTGAAGTTTGCAAGTGCCCATCAGGATCAGCAATGCGTGCAGGGTAATTTGTTCCTTCGTTGCAACTAGTCGCTGGCAATAACGTATCGGGACACCCCCCTTCAAGGAATTCAAATAGTGAAAAAATTGTATTGCATGTTAATCGTTGCAATGGCGACAATGTTGCTTGGCGGGTGCCTGGACAACGGTTCAACCTACGCCCCCCCGGCGAATTTCGCGGCGACTGCGGGGGACGGCAGGGTCACCCTCACCTGGACTCCCAATTACGCAATCGACTACTGGGTCTTCAGTGCGACTGACCCCAGTATCACCGCATTTAATTGGATCGACTTGCCCAATGCCCATGCTTACACGATCGTCCCCGAGCCGCTTTATCTGTGCGGCCTGTTTATGGGAGACCAGTATTCTTTTGCAGCCAACGGCCGCACCAGCGGCGGACCCGGTGGGCCGAGCAGTCCGACGGTCAGCGCGACACCTTACGATGCCAGCACCACTACCTGGACGCTCGGTTCGCCCGTGTCAGGCGCAAACCTTTACGGAGTGGGATACACCAGCTTGTTTTCCTGCTGGAACAACCCGACAACAAGCGGCGCCGGTATTTTTGCGATGGTAGGCGCCGGCGGCGCGATCTATACCAGCAGCGACGGCAAGAGTTGGGCCCATCAGGCGGCCCCAACGGGATTTACCAGCGACCTCTATGCGGTAACCGGCTATACAACATTTACGAATCAATATGTGCCCTGGCCTGGTTTACCCGTACCACCGCCGCTGCTCTGGGTGGCCGTCGGGAAGGGTGGATCGTCGCTCTACAGCACCGACGGCGTCAATTGGCAGATGGGGGGATCCAATGCCAGTCCGACTCTTGGTTTTGCCACAACCAACCAGGATTTGCATGACATCACGCAAGGTTTTGGCATTTTCGTCGCGGTGGGCAACGCGGGAACGATAATGTCCACTTACGATGGTCTCAACTGGATAATGGCGGCAAATCAACCTTCCAGCTATAACCTGTGGGGCATAGCTCGCGGCAGCGTTTATGTTGCAGTAGGGGAACACGGTACGATACTTACCAGCCCCGATGGCAGCAATTGGATGGCGCCGTCAACACCAGTGACCAGCAACAATCTGCGTAAAGTTGCAATTTCACCTGTGGGTTCACTCACGGGCATCGTAGTCGCGGTGGGCGACCAGGGCACGATAGTGACCAGCCTTAATAATGGCATTAGCTGGAGTCCCGTGATAACACTGCCTGGCGCACCAAACCTGATCAGCGTCACGGTGGAGAACAAGGTTTTCGCCAATGTCAGCGCGGATCCTGTACTGGCGTTTGCGGCCCCAAGCAGCGAGTTTGTCGCCATGGATAGCAAGGGCAATGTCTATACCAGCGTGAATGGCATAGATTGGTCAGGCCCGTCCCCCACTCCGATCAGCAACCCGAATGCCATGTTCGCCAGTGGTTTCGGTTATGTCGCTGCGGGAAACGGCGGCGCTACCGCTTATGCCTTCTGACCTGCAGATTTAATGCCGTTTGCGCGAAGGGAATTTCGATGATGATCACGTCTCTGCCATGCTGAACCTGATAATTTCCACCATCGTGTTTTTTATTGCGGCCTGGTTTCTCAACCGTTATCTGGATGAACAGGGCATACCCAAAGGCATGACACGGGGCCTGACGGTTCTGGTACTCGCCTCGCTGATGTCGTGGGGTGCCGGATGGGCGGTGGACTGGACGCAAGGCAAGATCGAAGGCCCGCAAGCCGCACAGGCTTCCGGGGATTTGTCCCAGATATTGAAAGCGGCTAATCAGGGACAGCCGTAACGCCTGATAGGGCCAACGTTTGGCGCTTAGGCCTGCTCACTGCCTGCTTCCTCCACGGCTATCGTGTAATCCTGACCCAACCACTCACCGGCGCCAAAGCCGTGAAAAGTGAAATCAATGCGTTGTCCGGCGGACAATGACCTGGTATCAATCTCGACCGCATGCAGCCCTATGCCTATGTCCAGCAATTCGGTATCCCGGACCGACTGCCATCCATCGATGCCCCAATGGATAGTGCTCGGCCTGAATGAGGCGACGAACAGACTCTGCCCGACCGTGATTTTCTGGATAGGCGCCTGGGGTATCCAGATCGCTTGCAATATCGCGGGGCGCTTCCCCTGATAGCGTTGCCATGTTGCAGATGGCCGGTCACAGGGATAGCCGAGTTTTCGGGAAGTCAGCAGTTTGATATATTCAGAGTGCGCCCATACCAGCGGCATCGCAGATCCGCTCGGCCGCCCCGGGTAGAGTCCCCGTGCAGGTATGGGATCGCTGTCCCACACCTGCTCCGGGATCATGCCGCCCTCGCTGCTCATGGCCACCATGGCTTGCAGATAAGGTAGCGGGTCTTTTCCTGCAACCAGTTCATAGTGGCCGCGTTCGCCTGTCAGCAGCGGCCAGCCGCGGCCGCGGCCGACACCATCGAACGCCGCCCCGTCCTTATGCTCGCCATAGCCATCGCCGTTATAACGATGCCAGACCGGCCCGCTCGGCGTGTCCACTTTCAGCAGTTCATCGATAACCCGGATGCTGTCGATTACCAGCGGATCATCGGCCCGGCGCAGACCGAATCGCACCAGTTGCAGGCAATCGGTGCTGACCTGTTCCTCCGCGGTCAAACCCGGATCATTCGCGCGGTTCTTGATCGGCATGACCTCGAGCAAAGCGCGCGGATTGGTTTCGCGCTGCGTCGGCGCAGTACGAATATAGTAGCCGCGCACGCCCACGCGATGCGCCAGGGCCGTGTCATACACCGCAGTCCAGTCCTCGATATGCGCATTCCAGTAATCGGCCAGCGCCAGGGCAAACTTGCGTGACTTGGGTTCCAGCCACTTCGCCCCTTCCACCAGGGCAGCGATACAGATGGACAGCGTGAACGCGTTTATCCCCGCATTTTCCTCCCATCTATCCTGCTGACTGATCGGTCCGCTGCGGGCAATGAAGCCGAGCGCCCGCGAGATCATGTCACTGACGGCTATGCCTTGCAGCGCATCGCGTTCTGCAAGAGCTGCCGCAAGCAGGACGGGAAAGGCCGCCTCGTCGAGTTGCACTCCCTGCCAAAAGGGTTTCCCGCCCAGCCACTGGTTCTGGTACCAGTGCCCGTCGGCATTCTGGGTTGCGATAAGATAACGCAGAATATCCCTGGCCTCATCATCGGCGCCGAGCACCAGCAATGCACCGGCGCTCTCCACCAGATCACGCGGCCATACCATATGATAACCGCCGAGTTCGTCGCGTGTATTGCCCCATGGAATACTGAGGCTGGCCACCATCGCTCCCGGATAGACTTTATCCTGATGAACGCGCAGCACCATGGCAGAAGTGACAAACTGCTCGCTCAATGCGTGCGGGACATCGCGCAGGATATCGAATTGTTCCTCGCAGCGACGATGCCATGCCGACCAGCCATCGCGCAATTGCTGCCAGGGTTCGGCGAAGGGTCGCATCAGGGCGGAGATTGCCTTTGTGGCCGCCGACTCCTTGCTGCTGGCGAGACCCAGCGCAAGCGTAGCCTGCCTTGGCAGTTCTCCCATCAACGAAATGTTGCCGGGGCCGGCATTCGAGTACTGCCATTGCATGCGCTTATTGTGCCAGAAGTCCTGCCAGCCATCGCTGGCTCCGACGTATCCGGCGCTGGCTCGCACCCAGGCATCACCCTGGTTGTTATCCACCGCAGCCAGGGCCAGCCCATAAGGGCCCTGTTCAGCCCAAAGCACGCAACGACCGCGATAATTGCTCACTTCGGCATCGTTGTTATGCCCGCTACCGCCCAAATGGGGTGCGAGCAGTGCATAGGGCCTCAGGCCGGGATCGCCTTCCAGTTGAACATCCACCAGTAAAACGTCACGCTGAAGATCGGGTACTATCCTCAGCCTGAGTTTAAAACGCTCATGTTGATGAACGATCTCTATCGCCGGAACGCCCTGCACGTCCCAGACCAGATGATAGTTGCCGAGGCGCTTGACCTCGACCCAGAATCCCTGATTGTCGGCAACGATGAAGCCAAGATCGCGAACCTGGGGAATGTCGACGCGCGGGTAAAACACTTCATTCACGATACCTCCACCAATGGTGAACCACAGGCGTGAAGATCCCAAAGCGCAACCTACCGCGTCTTTCGCGCTGCTGCACCACTTGGGCGGTATGCCGGGACTGCCGTGGGCATGGGCATGACTGCCTTCGGGTATTTGGCTCATCGCTGAAACCTGTTTTTGACCATGTTCGTCTGCCATCATTTGTTGGCCAGCGTCGGCGTCAACCAACTGTTGCTATCCCTGGCCACCAGCATATCGCCCGACTCGGGTCCCCAGGAACCCGCCGCGTAGTTGGGAAAATCCGTTGCAGGATTCTCTGCCCAGACATCAAGCACAGGCATCAGCAGTTTCCACGCGGCCTCGACCTGGTCGGAGCGCATGAACAGCGTGGCATCGCCTATCATGATATCCCTGAGCAGGGTTTCGTAAGCAGCCGGCGATTCGGCCTGAAAGGCATCCTTGTAGCGGAAACGCATGTCGACGGGACTCAAACGCAACGGGCTTCCCGGTTCCTTGGCCATGAATTTAAGGACAATGCCCTGCTCGGGATTTATTTGAATCACCAGCCGTGTGGGTTGGGCATTCAGGCCGACCGAAGCCGGAAACGCCCGGTGCGGGACATCGCGGAAGCGGATGGATATTTCCGTGACATCCGCAGTCATGCGCTTCCCGGTGCGCAAATAGAACGGCACATCCTGCCAGCGCCAGTTGTCGACATAGAGTTTGAGCGCGGCATAAGTTTCCGTATTGGAGCGCGGAGCTACGCCCGGCTCATCCCGGTATTGCGGCAGATTAGTGCCATGTATCCACCCTTCGGCATATTGGCCGCGTGCAGCGAACATATCCACGGTCTCCCGTGATATCGGCCGCAAGGAGTGCAGCACGTCGACCTTTTTGTCACGGATATCGTCGGCATCATAGGCAACCGGCGGCTCCATCGCAACCAGACACAGCAGCTGGAGCAAATGATTCTGTACCATGTCGCGCAGTGCTCCGGCATGTTCATAATAGCCGCCGCGTTTTTCCACGCCCAGGGTTTCGGAGGCGGTGATCGCGACGTGGTCGACATAGCTCCGGTTCCATATTGGCTCAAAGATCGAATTTGCGAAACGCATCGCAAGGATATTCTGCACGGTCTCTTTTCCGAGATAATGATCAATGCGAAACAGTTGCCGCTCTTCAAAAATCCTGCACAGTTCATCATTGATTTCGTGGAAGGACTCCAGGTCGTTGCCCAGTGGTTTTTCGACAACCAGACGCACATGGGCACGATCCTGGGCCAGGTTAGCCGCACCGAGGCCGATCGCGATTGGCCGGAACAGCGCAGGGGGCGTGGCCAGATAAAACACCCGATCCGATTTGCCGCCCCATTGCGCATCTTGAGTGTCCAGCACTTTGGCCAGGGTGTTGAAGCCATCCGCGTCGGTCACATCGACCTTGATATAGCGGATCATGCCGGCGAAAGCATTCCAGTCATCCGGCGTAGGCACACCCCGCCGTGAATTCCCTGCCGCGCCTTTTTGCAAATGCCCGGCGATCTCGGAATCGCTGCTGTCGAGCCGATCCACGGCCAGCAACTGGAATCGCTGCGGCAAATGTCCGTCAAGATACAGGTTGAAAAGAGCCGGCACCACCAAACGCCAGGCCAGGTCTCCGCTTGCGCCAAACAGAACGAAAAGGGTATCAGCCGCGTTAGTCGTCAATTTCATTTACTTCTCCAGATTGGTTCGCAGAATATACTGACTATTGCAATTCAGCATATCACCTAACCCAAAAATAAATATGTCGAATGAGCAGCGCAACATGACAATAATTTAATCTTTCAAAAATGAAACTAGATGGCCTTGGTGAATGACCAATGCCGCACTTTATAAAATGAACATGCGCGTCGAATAACCGCTGTGCAGTTCAGTCCGTTGTCAGGATAAATAATATTGTGTGTGCAACAGAATTTTATCGGTCGCATTTGCGCCAGATAAATTTAGCGTTAAATTTAGCGTGCAGCCCGGCTGCACATTTTTGATTTTTGAAATTAGGAGAAATACCAATGAAATCCAGCTTGATAATCGCGACCCTGGGCGGCATATTGTTAACCGCCACCCTGTCTTCTCCTGTATTTGCAGCGTCGCCTGCGGCAGCCCCTTCCGACGCGGCCGCAAAACGGAATCCGGCAAAAATGACCTGCAAGGATTTTGTTGCGCTCGACGATGTGCAAAAACCCAAAGTGGTCTACTGGGTCGAAGGCTACAGCAAAAAAGGCAAACCGGTTGATTCGGTAGTCGACTTCGATGAAACAGACAAGCTGATCCCCGTTCTCGTTACCGAATGCAAAGAGACACCCAAACTCACCCTGTGGCAAAAGTTCAAAAAGCATCTTTAAAAATTCCTCTGCTATTGAGGTTTTCATATTTGATGACAGTGACACATCTTTCCGAATGCGGTAAGGGGAAATTAAAAAACTGGCATGTCAATCCCGCGAATTCGGGGAATCCAGAGTGCCCCGTCATTGCAACAAGGCTGTAGCTGCGAGCGAAGCGCGGCAGAGGCGAAGCCGACGCGACAATCCAGGATTGCAAACCACTGGGTTGCTTCACTTCGTTCGCAATGACGGCAAGGGTGTCGTGAATTATGGAAGTATCAATAATGGCTGCTGAAAATTTATCGAGTGTGATCACAGTCATCTGATGAACTGTTGGCGGGCGTAACAAAACCGCTATACCCGCCAACTCCAGTACGTGAGAAGATGCGCTTCCGGTAATCCGTCCGCTTGTTGCTTTTCAGCCGCTGCCGTTATCTGCAGCGGATATCTGTTCCCGGTTCGCGCGCGGACACAATATCCCGGCCGCTTATCGGTGTTTCCATATTTGATGGCAGTGACGCATCTTTCGGAATGCGGTAAGGAGAAATTAAAAACTGGCACGTCGTTTCTGTCCTTCTGCGTCGTCATTGCGAGAAGGCGAAGCCGACGTGGCAATCCAGATGTTTTAAACAAAATGCATCTTGGTCTTGCTGGATTGCTTCACTTCGTTCGCAATGACGGCAAGGGTGTCATGAATTATGAAAGTATCAATAGTGTCCGGATGCAGGTCGCCTGTTTAAGGCTGGCGGAAGCCAGCCATGTTCATATTCCGGCAAACCTGTAACGGTTTTTCGCACAACCTTTTATTCTGAAGTGTCTGTCACTCAACAAGGAGAAACCAAGATGCAAATCGCAATGGTGGGACTGGGGCGCATGGGTGCCAACATGGCGCGTCGCCTGATGCGGGGTGGCCACGACTGCGTGGTATACGATCGAAATCCCGAGGCCGTGGCGCAACTGGTTTCAGAAGGGGCAATCGGCGTGGCCAGTCTGCAGGAACTGGCAAAAAAACTCGCTCCGCCGCGCGCTGCATGGATCATGGTGCCGTCCGGGGAAATCACCGAAAACACGGTAATGGAATTATCCGGTTATTTGTCGGCCGGCGATGTCATGATCGATGGCGGAAACAGTTATTTCAAGGATGACGTACGCCGTGCCAAAGTGCTCGCGCAGCGCGGCATCCGTTATCTCGATGCCGGCACCAGCGGCGGCGTATGGGGGCTGGAACGCGGCTACTGCCTGATGGTGGGCGGTGACTCCGCGGCGGTCAAGAATCTTGAACCGGTGTTCCGCACGCTGGCCCCCGGCGGCTCGGGCATCCCTCCCTCACCGGGAAGAACCACGGGGGGCAGCGCTGAACTGGGCTGGCTCTATTGCGGGCCTTCCGGGGCCGGGCACTTCGTCAAAATGATACACAACGGGATCGAATACGGCCTGATGCAGGCCTATGCGGAAGGTTTTGATATCCTGAGGAACGCGAATGCCGAGTCCCTGCCGGCGGATCAGCGCTATGAACTGAATCTGGCCGACATCGCCGAGGTCTGGCGGCGCGGCAGCGTCGTTACTTCCTGGCTACTGGATCTGTCGGCGGATGCCCTGGCGCGGAACCCGGATCTGTCCGAATACAGCGGCTTTGTGCAGGACTCGGGAGAGGGTCGCTGGACTGTGCAGGCAGCGCTCGACCAGGCGGTCCCGGCTGAAGTGCTCACCGCCGCTCTCTACGCCCGCTTTCGCTCGCGCCAGGAGCATACTTTTGCCGACAAGATTCTGTCCGCGATGCGCCATGGCTTCGGTGGCCATGTCGAGCCGCACGAAAAGTAACCGCAAGCATGGGTTCGTCACAGACCTGCCGCTGGCACGAATTCGATAGCCGGATCAGCTTCGAACAGGCTGCAATAAATATTATCCTGGAGTCGGCGGAACAGGCAATCGCCGCACGGGGCCTGTTCCGTATCGTTCTGGCCGGGGGCAATACCCCGCGCAATATCTATCGGGCCCTTTGCAGCGCCAATGCAAAGTGGCCGGCGTGGCATATCTATTTTGGCGACGAACGTTGTCTTCCCGCAGGCCATCCCGAACGCAACAGCAGCATGGCACGTGCAGAGTGGCTGGATCATGTTGCCATTCCGCTCCGGCAAATCCACATGATTCCAGGAGAGCTTGGCCCTGATAAAGCGGCCTTGAACTATGCACTCGAACTTGCGGGTATGAATAAATTCGATCTGGTGCTGCTTGGCTTGGGCGAGGATGGCCACACTGCCAGCCTGTTTCCCGGAGGGGCATGGGAACATCAGTCGCCGTTAGCGGCCGTGATACCCGTGCACGATGCTCCAAAACCGCCGGCGCAACGGGTTTCGCTCAGCCCCGAACGCCTGGGTCAGGCATCTCGTGTCGTGTATCTGGTCAACGGAATGGGAAAACGCGAAGCATTCATGGACTGGCGTGCGGGCGTCGCGATACCCGCGAGCAAAATACGCCCGCCTGCGGGAGTGGACGTATTCCTGTATCTGGGCGGCGATATACCCGTCACATAAAGGAAAGCGCCACGGACCAGGAGGCGGTGCTTTCAATGTGACAAACCGGGGAACAATCCCAGCATCCCGTCGGCCATGAATTGCACCGCCATCGCCGCGAGTATCAAACCCATCACCCGGGTGGCAATGCTCAGCCCGCCGGTGCCAAGGCGCTCGCCTATCGGTTCGGCCAAACGCAACACCACCCAGACGATCCCCGCCACAGCCAGTATTCCCAGATTGAAAGCCAGTTTGTCCGTCAGATTACCCGCCTGATGGGCATCGACGATGGCCAGACTGATAGCTCCCGGACCCGCCAGCAACGGGATTGCCAGCGGCACCACCGAGATGTCGTTCTTGGCCTCGGCTTCAACCTGCTCTGCGTCGGTGTGCTGTGCGGGACTGGTTTTGGCACTGAACATCGAGATGGCGATGAGCAGTACCAGCAATCCCCCCGCAATTCTGAACGCCGGAATACCGATACCAAAGAACGATAACAAAGCATCACCCGCCCAGACTGCAATCGTCAGTATTACAGCCACTGCAACAGAAGCCTTCAGCGTGGTGCGGTGCATTTCGCGCGATGAGCGGCCCGCCATCAGGCTGAGATAAATCGGAATGGCCCCGAGCGGGTTCAGGATGGCGAAAATTCCCACCAGAAACTTGATGTGCTCGCTCCAAACGGGTAACAGTGTCACGTCAGTTGTTTCGATATGATTGAACTATTTTGCTTCATCCATCATTTGCCTGGTCTTGGCTTCGACCTCCTGGGCCACTTTCACCAGCGATGCGTTTTGGGATAATGCGGCAAGCATGGGGACGGGCTTGATCATCCCGATCAGGGTTTTGCCATGTTCGGTATATACCGAGATGCGGCATGGCAGTGCCATGTTCAAACGCATATCTGTGGAAAGTACCTTGCCCGCCTGCCCGGGATTGCACACCTCGAAAACCTTGCAATTCTCCGCGAAGGCAATGCCCTTGCTGCGCAGCGTGGTACCCAGATCATGGATATGCAACACGCCGAATTCATGGCGCTTAACCGCCGCCTCAAGATCAATCGCGGCCTGCTCGAAGGTTTTGTTGCTCTCTACGATGTAATACATGGTATCTCCTTGGTTTCGATCATTCGGGTTTCAATTATTTGGTAACACGGGTCAGGTTAGGCCAGCGGCGGAATATTGTCCAGCAGGTGCATGGGGAAATTTTCCGCCTTGCGATTGAATTCAGCTGTGCTACGCTACACCATCCATGAAAAACTTATCGCATCAAGTCGCCTCGCTTTTGGTCACCGCCTGGGTGGGCGGCATCTGGTCAATCGGATATCTCGCCGTGCCTGTGCTGTTTTACGCCCAGCCTGACCGGCAACTGGCGGGCATGCTGGCCGGGCAAATGTTCTCTCTAACGGCTTATCTGGGCATGCTGTGCGGGACGTATCTGCTGATGCATACCGTCAGCATATCCGGCCGTTCGACTTTCCGAAATACCCTGTTTTGGGTTGTCGCAATAATGTTATTCATCTCGCTGGCATTCCAGTTCGGCTTCCAGCCTGTCATGAACAGCCTCAAGCAGCAGGCCCTGCCGCTGGATGTGATGCACAGTGAATTTGCCGACCGTTTCAAAATGCTGCACAGCATATCGAGTATCACTTACCTGATACAAAGTTTGCTCGGAATATTCCTCGTCATCAAGATGCCACGCGCCTGACTGCCGGATAATTCACCGGTTGAAAAGGGCCGCTTCTGCGGCCCCGCTTGTATCGGCCGCAAATTCTCATGCAATGGATTTGATGATGTCTTCCACCACTTTTTTCGCGTCGCCGAACACCATCATGGTCTTGTCCATGTAGAACAGCTCATTGTCCAGCCCGGCATAACCGGTAGCCATGCTGCGCTTCACCACCAGCACGGTGCGAGCCTTGTGCGCCTCGAGTATCGGCATGCCGTAGATCGGGCTGGATTTGTCGTTCTTGGCGGCAGGGTTCACCACATCGTTCGCGCCTATCACCAATACCACATCGGTGTCGGCGAACTCGTTGTTGATCTCATCCATTTCCACCACCTGTTCGTAGGGCACCTCGGCCTCGGCCAGCAGCACGTTCATGTGCCCGGGCATGCGCCCGGCCACCGGATGGATCGCGTAGCGCACTTTCACGCCTTTTTCGGTGAGCAGCTTGGACATCTCGTTGATCGCATGCTGCGCCCGTGCCACGGCAAGTCCATAACCCGGCACGATAATCACGCTGTCGGCATTGCCCATCAGGAACGCCGCGTCCTCGGCACTGCCGCTGCGGTAGGTCTTTTGCACCCCGTCGCCCAGATCAGCCGCAGCGGCCTCACCGCCGAAACCACCCAGAATCACGTTGAAGAAGGCGCGATTCATCGCCTTGCACATGATATAGGACAGGATCGCACCGGAGCTGCCTACCAGTGAACCGGCGATGATCAGCATGTTGTTGTTCAGCGTGAATCCGATACCGGCTGCCGCCCAACCGGAGTACGAGTTCAGCATCGACACCACCACCGGCATGTCCGCGCCGCCGATGGGCATG